>JBCCHR010000006.1:0-20598 GCA_039028655.1 Bacteroidota bacterium | reverse complement strand
ATGCCTTTTTATGACAACGCCTATACCCGGTCCCACCAATTCGAAACCCGATACAGCGGTGTGGCGTTCATGGGTCGTAATTTTAATTTCAGGGTGTTGGAATTGAAGGACGAACAACTGGGGTTCGATCTATTCCTAATCGACATTCCGGAGTTGTTATTTACTGATTTTGTTTATTCTGAAAACGACACTGAACGCTTTTTGGCGTTCCAGATCGCCGCACTCAACTGGATCGTTCAGCACAAAGACGCTCCATCGGTAGTTCATTGCCACGACCACCATACCGGCTTGGTTCCGTTTATGATGTCGCACAGTGAAGCCTACCAAAGCTTGAAATCCACTCCTTCCATCCTTACCATCCACAATGCACAATACCAGGGATGGTTTTCACATGATAAGCTGCATTTGATCCCCAAGTTCCCGCTATCCAAAATAGGTCTTTTGGAATGGGACCATAGCATCAATCCACTTGCGGCAGCCATCAAATGCGCCTGGCGGGTAACCACCGTCTCACCCAGTTATATGGAAGAGTTAAAAGTGCGCGCCAATGGTTTGGAAGGGTTACTGGCACATGAATCGGCCAAATGTGTGGGTATTCTCAATGGGATCGATTGGAAGGTTTGGAATCCTGAAACGGATGAATATCTGGTAAAGAACTATACCAATACGTCGGTGCTCTCCGGGAAAAAAGCCAACAAGGCGTTTCTTTGCGAACGCTTCGATTTGGACCCAAAAAGACCGCTGTTCTCATTTATCGGGAGGCTCGTTGGAGAAAAGGGGGCCGACCTGTTTCCGGAAATATTTCACAACGCATTAATGAGTGCCGAAATTTCAGTACTTTTATTGGGGTCGGGGCATGATGAAGTAGAGCAACGGCTGAACGACCTAAAAAAATTGCATCCAGGTACTTTCAATGCCTATATCGGATATAGTGAAGAGTTGTCCCATATTATGTATGCGGGCAGCGATTTCCTGCTGATGCCATCGCGGGTAGAGCCATGTGGTCTCAACCAAATGTATTCATTGCGATATGGTACCGTTCCCATTGTTTCGAGTGTTGGAGGCCTCAAAGATACCGTGATCGATATCGGTAATGATGGTTTTGGTATTCGACACGATCATGTAACCGTAGGGGAGGTGGTATATGCCATCCAGCGCGGCAAGCAATTTTTTGACAACGAGAAAGAATTTAAAAAGATCAGGAAACGTATCATGAAGATCGATCATTCCTGGAATGGCTCGGCAAAGGAGTACATTCAGCTATATAAATCCTTAATACCTTAGTAGTATGCACAACGACAAAGTACTCAGTATCATTCTCGGCGGCGGCCAGGGTTCCCGATTGTATCCCTTGACCGAATCGAGATCGAAACCAGCGGTTCCGATCGCCGGTAAGTATCGATTGGTAGATATTCCTATTTCCAATTGTATCAACTCGAATATCAAACGAATGTTTGTGCTTACTCAGTTCAATTCGGCATCGTTGAACCGCCATATCAAGAACACCTATCATTTTAGTTTCTTTAGTTCGGCCTTTGTAGACGTACTTGCCGCTGAACAGACCATTCAAAACAAAGGATGGTTCCAGGGAACTGCCGATGCCGTCCGACAAAGTATGCATCATTTCATCAGGCACGACTTTGAATATGCCCTCATTCTCTCGGGCGACCAGCTCTATCAAATGGATTTCAACGATATGTTGAATGCACACATAGAGGCGAATGCCGAAATTAGCATCGCTACCATTCCAGTAAAGGAAAAAGAGGCCACTTCTTTTGGAATTCTGAAGACCGACGACCAAAACGTGATCACTTCCTTTATTGAAAAACCCGGGCCAGAGCTACTCCCGGAATGGACTTCGAACGTAAGCGACGAGATGAAAGCGCAAAACCGGAATCACCTGGCGTCCATGGGGATCTATATTTTCAACCGCGATCTATTGATCAAACTCATGGACGACCCGGATACCATCGATTTTGGGAAAGAGATCATCCCGCAGGCCATGGTAAACCATAAAACGCTGAGTTATCAGTTTGAAGGCTATTGGACCGATATTGGAAACATCGACTCCTTTTTTGAGGCCAATCTGGCGCTTACCGACGATATTCCGGAGTTCGATCTTTACGACAATGTAGATAGAGTCTATACATGTGCACGTATTCTTCCCACCACCAAGATATCCGGAACATTGCTCAACAAAGCCGTCATTGCCGAGGGTTGCCTGATCAACGCGGCAAAGATAGAACGCTCAGTCATTGGGATTCGATCTCGAATAGGGCATGAGTCCATGGTGATCAACACCTATATGATGGGTGGCGATTTGCATCAGAACCTGGAAGATGTGGTGAACAAGGAGTCAAAGATCCCCATGGGTATAGGGGAACGTTGTTTCATAAAAAATGCCATCCTGGACAAGAATTGCTGCATAGGCGACGATGTTAAGATCAATGGTGGGACGCATTTGGAAGATACCGAAAACGAAATGTATTCGGTGAAGGATGGAATTGTGGTGATCAAGAAACACGCCGTGATCCCAAGTGGTTTTGAGATCTAGTTTCTATGTCGAACGTCATCTCGCATAGTTTATTTTCTGAATTTGATGTTTCCCTGTTTCAGGCGGGGAAGCACTTTCGTCTGTACGAAAAATTTGGAGCGCATCCCTTGACTTTAGATGGGGTAGATGGGGTTTATTTTGCCGTGTGGGCACCCTCCGCAAAATTAGTATCGGTGATTGGAGATTTTAATCTCTGGAACGGAGAGGAGCATCCTTTACAAGTACGATGGGATTCGTCAGGGATATGGGAAGGCTTTATTCCGGAGGCCAAAAAAGGTATGCGATACAAGTATAAAATCGTATCAAATCATAACAACGTTGTGACCGAAAAGAGCGATCCTTACGCGTTGTATTATGAAACTCCTCCCAAAACCGCTTCTATCATTTGGGATATCGACGATTATCCATGGCGAGATAAGAAATGGATGTCGTACCGAAAGGACAAAAATGGTCTGGACCGACCCTATTCCGTGTACGAACTTCATTTAGGTTCCTGGAAGCATCACACCGAGGAGCACCGGCCACTTTCTTACCAGGAACTGGCAAAGGAATTAGTCGCCTATGTGAAGGAAATGAACTTCACCCATGTCGAACTCATGCCAGTGATGGAGTATCCCTACGATCCTTCCTGGGGATATCAACTAATAGGTTATTATGCTCCTACCTCTCGTTTTGGGTCTCCCCAGGATTTTATGAGGCTTATCGATGAGTTTCATCGTCATGACATTGGAGTGATCCTGGATTGGGTTCCCTCCCACTTTCCGGATGATGCACATGGTCTTGGGTTTTTTGATGGATCCAATTTGTACGAACACCCGGACCGAAAAAAAGGTTATCACCCCGATTGGAAGAGTCTTATCTTCAACTATGAGCGCAATGAGGTGCGCTCTTTTCTCATTAGCAACGCGTTATTTTGGCTGGAGCACTACCATATTGATGGGCTTCGCGTAGACGCAGTAGCATCTATGATCTACCTGGACTACTCCAGGGAAGATGGTCAATGGGAGCCTAATGAACACGGTGGTCGTGAAAATCTGGCGGCTATTTCGTTCCTGCAGGACTTTAACGATGCCGTTTACTCCAATTACGAGGGGGTGCAAACGATTGCAGAGGAATCGACGGCTTTTCCCAACGTTACCCAACCCGCTAAGTCCGGTGGCCTTGGTTTTGGTATGAAATGGATGATGGGTTGGATGCACGACACCCTCAACTACTTTGCCAGGGACCCCATATATCGCACGCACCATCAAAACGATATTACGTTTAGCCTGGCCTATGCCTTTAGCGAGCATTTTCTATTACCGCTTTCTCATGATGAGGTAGTGTACGGAAAACGTTCCATCCTTGGTCGCATGCCCGGTGACGACTGGCAACGCTTCGCAAATTTGCGCCTGTTGTATGCGTATATGTTTACACATCCCGGCACGAAATTGCTGTTCATGGGATCCGAATTCGGGCAATGGGCGGAATGGAACTTTCAGAAAGGACTGGACTGGTACTTGTTACAATTCGATCTTCACGAGCAGATGCGTACATATGTGAAAGCTTTGAATGGCTTGTACACTTCCCAGCCTTCACTTTACGAAAAGGCCTTTAGCCATGAAGGGTTCGAGTGGATCAATCTGGGCGATTACAAAAATTCCGTGCTCACCTATCTTCGGAAAGGGCACGATACGAAAAACGACATTGTCGTGGTTTGTAATTTTACCTCCGTGGTCCGGGAACACTATAAAATTGGTATTCCCCGTAAGGGAAAACTAACCCCGTTGTTCAATAGTGATGATAAGGAATTTGGCGGTAGTGGTGTGAGTAATCCCGATTCGATCAAAGTGGTAAAGAAACCAAGGGATGGGATGGACTATTCGGCCGAGATTACTTTACCGCCGCTCGGAGCTGCTCTTTTTCTTCTGAAATAATCCGGAATTCTACCTTTTCTTGGCGCAAATTGTTAATTAATTAGGGTGATTGACCTCGTTTCAATTGCATTTTTTAGTACGTTTACATTTCCAAAAAAATTAGCTGCTAGATGATTACCAATACCGAGCTTACCCATAAGGGAAATCAGTTTTCCTCCAAGATAGTTTCCTACAAAAAGAATATTGATACTTTTCTCTTCCATGCTGAAAATGACGTGGTGCTCCAGCTCACCGTTCTAAGAGACAGTGTGCTGCGATTTCGCTATACCACCACCATCGATTTTGAGAATGATTTCTCCTATGCGATAACCAAATACGCCAGTACAGGTTACAACCATTTGGATATCGAAGACACCAAGGAAGAGTACGTGATCACTACGCAGAAGCTGGTGTGCAGAGTGAACAAGGCTGATATGCGAATTAGCATTTTCGATGCCAGTGACGGAGCCCTTTTAAATCAGGACGAGCTTGGATTTCATTGGGAAGAAAGTTACGAGCACGGTGGTAATATTGTGAAAATGAGCAAGACCACGCTCGAAAGCGAAAGTTTTTTTGGGCTGGGGGATAAACCGGTACACACCAATCTTAAAGGCAAACGGTTCCAAAACTGGGTGACCGACGCCTATGCCTATAACCGTAGTACCGACCCAATTTACAAGGCCATTCCTTTCTTCACGGCCTTGCACCATGGCAAGTCGTACGGAATATTCTTCGATAACAGCTTCAGGACCTATTTCGACTTTGCCCACGAGCGTAAGAATGTAACAAGCTTTTGGGCGCAAGGCGGTGAGATGAACTATTATTTTATCTACGGTCCCCAAATGAGCGATGTGGTTGCCAATTACACCGACCTTACCGGCAAACCTCATCAGTTACCTCCCATGTGGGCGCTGGGCTACCATCAATGTAAATGGAGTTACTATCCGGAGTCTAAGGTAAAAGAGATTACTTCCAGGTTCAGAGAGTTGGAAATTCCCTGCGATGCCATCTATTTGGACATCGATTATATGGATGGATTCCGATGTTTTACCTGGAATAATGAATACTTTCCGGATCCTAAGAAAATGGTGAAGGAGTTGTCCGACGACGGTTTTAAAACGGTGGTGATCATTGATCCTGGAATCAAACTGGACAAGGATTACGATGTGTTCAAAGAGGCACTAGACAAGGATTATTTTTGCAAACGAGCCGACGGCCCGTATATGAAAGGAAAGGTATGGCCGGGGGAATGTTATTTCCCAGACTTTACAAATCCGGAAGTGCGTGACTGGTGGTCTGGCCTGTTCAAAGAGCTCATCGAAGAAGTGGGTGTAAAGGGCGTTTGGAACGATATGAACGAGCCGGCAGTAATGGAAGTTCCTAACAAAACTTTTCCCGACGATGTGCGTCACGATTATGACGGCAATCCCTGCAGCCACAGAAAGGCGCATAATGTGTACGGCATGCAGATGGCCAGGGCGACCTACCAGGGGCTTAAAAAATTCGCCTACCCTAAAAGACCTTTCGTGATCACGCGAGCTGCCTATTCCGGAACGCAACGATATACATCTACCTGGACAGGAGACAACGTAGCCAATTGGGAACATTTATGGATCGCCAATGTGCAAGCACAACGTTTGGCCATGTCCGGTTTCTCGTTTGCGGGAAGTGATATTGGCGGATTTGCCGAGCAGCCCAATGGCGAGTTATATGCCCGCTGGATACAACTGGGAATTTTTCACCCTTTCTGCCGAACACATTCTTCGGGCGATCACGGGGAGCAGGAACCCTGGATGTTTGGCGACGACGTGACCGCCATTGTAAAGAAGTTCATTGAGCTACGGTACCAATTACTCCCCTATTTATATACTACCTTTTGGCATTACCTGAAAGACGGGATTCCTATGCTAAAATCGCTGGTCCTGTTCGATCAGGCCGATATCCAAACCCATTACCGAACCGATGAGTTCATTTTTGGGGATAAGATCTTTGTATGTCCGGTTATGGAGCCCAACTCCAAAGGGCGTCGACTTTATTTGCCTAAAGGGCAATGGTACAACTACTGGACAGAAGAATTGGTTGTTGGTGGAAAGGAAATGTGGGTCGACGCCGAGATCGACAGTATTCCAATGTTTATCAAAGAAGGTGCGATCATTCCTAAGTATCCCATTCAGCAATACGTAGGTGAAAAGGAGTTTGACGAGATCACCCTGGAGGTGTATTTCAAAAAAGGCAAGGAGACTTCAACCGTATACGACGATGCCCACGATGGATACGACTATACCAAAGGGCGATACAGCCTTCGATCCTTTAAAATGACAGGTAAGGATAATGAGCTGATCATTCAGCAACACAAATCAGGGAAATACTCAACGCATTATTCCAAGTTTCGTTTGAAGCTGAAAGGCATCCCGTTTAAGATCTCGACCATTCAGATCGACAACGAAGAAATTCCATTCGAAGAGGCTAAAGTAAACGGCGACAATACCTTGTTGATCGACAAGGACTTCACCGAATTGCATGTGATCGCCTAACCTGTAATTAGATCTTTGTGTGATTTGGGTCTTAGAGCCCATGTAATTCGTCAACTAATTCCGGTTACTCATCCCATTGTTTTGTAATTGTGGTGCGCAAGGAAAATATTTGCGCAACTCTAAAAACCGCAATTATGAAATCTCGATTATCCCTTATTCTGTTTCTTTCAATACTACTAAGCGTTGGCTCAACCGGATTTGCTCAAAAGAAGAATCCGCGCCTTCAAAGTGGACAGAACCTCCGCAATACCATCCTCGATATGCTTCGCTCTGCGAAAGAAACAAAGGTGGGGGCATCGACCTGCGACCCAAGCAAGCTGCTGAAATCTCTTCCGAAGAAAAAATTGGTCCCATCCAAAGAAGACCTCAAAAAGGAAATTGACAGGATGATGGACAGCCTGACGTATCCAAAATCGGTGTTGGTAAGTACCAGCCATTTTGATGCCATGGAATACTTTAATCAGGTTACCAAAATGACCGATTTTGTATTCAAGGTTCAGAAGAAAGACTATGGGCAGGTACCTCCTTCCAGACGCAAAGTGGTTCAGGACTATTACTTCCAATTAAAGCGCGCCAAAAAGGAGGGATTCAACCTAAAAAAGATCTCCTTCACACACAAGAAGTGTAAAGTGACCGTCCTTACCAACTTAAAGCCAGTGAAATGGGTGCGAGGTTATAAGAAGAATGCTTTCGTGATGGGTATGGATTGGAAAATTACCACCGATATAACGTTTGAATGCCCCTGCGTAAATAATAGCGATAAAGACGTTAAAAAGGCGACCTACAGCTACACGGCAGACACCAAAGGCCCCATGCGTTTTAATGATCTCGGTCTTAATCTAAAACCTATTACTCGATATGGTCTACGGTTCGAAAAGGTGACAACACCAAAATATGTCCTGGCCGAGTTGAGGTGCTGTCTGGTAAGCTCCAATCCCCCACAAGATGGTAGCTTTGTTTCTCCGGATGAAGACATCAACGACGAAACTCAATACATCGATACCTCGGTGGGTATCAGTTTTGGTAGCGAGGAAGAGACCGAGGCTATTGCCTTTGCCGGATGGTTTTTCCAAGTGGCAAATATTGGTGAAAATCCGCTATATGTAGGTCCAAAACTCACTGTAAACACCACGGCCCTAAACGGAAACGATTTTAAAGCTACCCGATTTGTGGTCGGGCCCTCGGCCGAATACAAGATTCCTGTAGGCTCCGGCAGCACTCAGATCATTACCGGTGTAAATGCCGGGTATTCCTTCGGAAATATTGATTCGTTTGGGTTCGAGCAAACTACCTCAGGATTCAACGTTGGCGCATACACCGGTGTGGAAATAGGGATCGGGCCTAATCTTGGGCTGGGTATTCTTCTCAATTTCTTTGAGTACAACAACACAACGTTCAAGGCGAAGGAAGACGATTTCAAGACTACGGTAAGTAACAGTACGTTTCTAACCGATCGCGCAGGAATTACCGTAGGAGTGCGACTGGGTCTGGACTGATGGCAGGCAAGTACTAACCACCGCAGTTGGTTCCGGTAGCTTCGAGGTCACTTAGGTACAGGTCGTAATCGGTGCCGGTGTCCTCGCCGTTCACGGAGGCATTCCCGTTGCTTTCACGACAGAGTTCGAAGGTGGGTGTCTGATCGCTACTGCAATTCACACAGGTCCTGTTCTCGTCTTTTTTGCAGGCCGTGAAAGAGATGAAAGATAATAACGCAATGAGAAATATCTGGGGCTTCATGTGCTTTAAATTGAGGCGTTTTCCGGTTCTGCAGGAGTGGAGACGAGGGGTTTTCCAATATACACCAGCTTGTCTCCCAGTGCGATTTCGATCGTATCCTTGCTGTGCGACGAAATAATTTGCAGTTCGCCATCGATGTTTTTGATAAACAAAGGAATGCTCATGGTGTCCCCTTGTGTTTGGTTGATGAGCAGGTCGAAATGTTCCTTGTTCCTAAGGTCCACTTCTTCGATCGTTGGATATTGTGCAGCTACTTTTGTCACCGAATTAAAGTCGTCTACATGTGAGAACAGTCCTTGCTCCGGATTATTGTTTGGATCTTTCATTTCTTCGGAACTCACTAAGCGATACGCCCCGTTCTCCCCGAACTGTTTTCCAAATTTGTTAATGGCGTATTTGTTTATTTCTGAATTCCCCGTGATAGACATCAGATAGCCCACATCACTTAATTCGATGTTGTCCAGCAAATTGCTCGAATAGATATCGGCGCTAAAGGCTTCCAGTTCCAAATGTTTGGCTTCCTCAATGTTGGATTGGTTGCTGTCTATCAATACTACATGGCGGCCATTGTCTTTCAGGTATTTCCCAAGTATTCTGGGGAAGCTGGAGGCTCCGATGATTAGTACGCCCTCCGATTTTTTCAAGAAAACACCAACGATCTTGGCAAAGAAACGCGCGGTAGCGGCATTCAGCAACACGGTAACGAGCACCACCGCAAATACCAGCGGGGTGATGTATTCGGCGCCGGCAACTCCCTTGGCTGCCAATTTGGAGCCAAAAAGTGATGCGATCCCCGCCGCAACGATTCCTCGCGGTCCTACCCAGCTAATGAATAGCTTTTCATTGAACTTAAACGCCGAACCAATGGTGCTGAGAAATACTCCCACAGGGCGCACTACAAATATGATGATGGCAAAGAGAATGGCCGTTTTGTAGTTGGCGACTAATTCCAGGTCGTCCAATGTAATATTCGCAGACAGTAAGATGAACAGGATCGAAATAAGGAGAACGCTCAGTGATTCCTTAAAATACAACAGCTCTTTCAGGTTGGGAAGGTCTCGATTTCCAAGGAACATTCCCATCACTACGACCGACAACAGTCCGGATTCATGCGCAAACACATCGCTTTCGACAAAGATCAGCAGTACGACAGAGAGTGAAACCACGTTGAGCAGGTAGTGCGGGATCAACTTTCTTTTGATGGCAAAATAAAGGGCATAGCCCCCCGAAATTCCGAAGGAAAAACCAATAAGAATGATCTTCCCAAATTCTATGAACGCCTGCTTGGTGTACCCGACGTCTCCTCCCACACTGATGAACTCAAACACCAAAACCGCTACCAGAGCACCGATAGGATCGATCAGTATACCTTCCCATTTCAGGACCGCAGAGACTTCCTTTTTCAAGGGAATATTTCGCAATATAGGCGTGATTACCGTGGGTCCGGTTACAATGATAAGCGATGAGAACAGGAAGGATATCTTCCAGCTAAGGCCCAGAATAAAATGAGCCGCGATTCCACAACCCACAAAGGTTACAAATGATCCCAGGCTGATCAGCTTGCCGATCACGCCTCCCACCTTATTCACTTCGCCAAATTTTAAGGTGAGACCTCCTTCAAACAGAATGATCCCGATGGCAAGTGAAACAAAATAATAAAGGCTTTCGCCGGGAAAGAATCCTTCGTCGCCATTCCAGATGGGTTGTATCCATTGCGTCCCGTCTTCCGAGATCAAGGTGGAGATAGGGCCCACAAACAGACCGATGAGTATGAGCGGGAGAATGGCAGGGATCTTAAGGCGCCAGGCTACCCATTGTGCTAGAATCCCTAAAATTATTATTCCCGCTAGTTCGATCATAGGTCTAAATAAAATATTTGGTCACTAAAAATACATGAAATGTCCTTACAAACTACGTTTGAAGCATGATAATTGTTCCTAGTACGGTTTTGAATTCCATTAGTTCGAGGCAGCGGCTTACTTAACATTGACAACGCCTTTGGCGTTTTTTTCGAAAAAACGGACCATTGTGGCCAGTTAGAGTACATCCTTTTCTTAATTATCCCTTAACAGATCAGTGGTTTTCGGCGTCTTTTCGTATTTTGCGCCTCCTATGCAGCTATACCCCATCGAGGCCGGAAATTTTAAGTTGGACGGCGGCGCTATGTTTGGCGTCGTTCCTAAGTCCATCTGGTCCCGAACTAATCCTGCGGACGATAACAACATGATCGATATTGCGGCTCGTTGTCTGTTGATAGAAAACGGCGATCGGCTTACTTTGATCGACACGGGAATGGGGGACAAACAGAGCGATAAGTTTTTCGGTTACTATTACCGCTGGGGAGACCACAATATGGACGACTCCTTGAAGGCATATGGGTTCCACCGGGACGACGTCACAGATGTATTCCTGACCCACCTTCACTTCGATCACTGCGGCGGTGGCATCCAGTGGAACAACGATCGCACCGGGTATGAACCTGCATTTAAAAATGCGACCTTTTGGAGCAATGAGCGACATTGGAAATGGGCTACCGAACCCAATCGGCGTGAGCGTGCTTCTTTCCTGAAGGAAAACATCCTGCCCATGCAAGAGTCCGGGCAATTGCGTTTTGTCGAAGACCCTTCAGATGCATTCGTCGATGCGACTGCATTGGATTTCGGCATCTTCTTTGTGGATGGACATACCGAAAAACAAATGCTTCCCAAGGTGAGCTACCGGGGAAAGACACTTATTTTTATGGCCGACCTCGTCCCAACTGCCGGACACTTACCCATTCCGTTTGTGATGGGATACGACACACGGCCTTTGCTAACCTTGCCCGAAAAAGAGCGGATCCTTAATGAGGCCGCAGAAGAAAACTATTATTTATTTCTTGAGCACGATGCTCATAACCAAATTGTTACCGTAAAACACACCGAAAAAGGTGTTCGTTTGGATGAAACCTTTACTTTTGATGAAATTTTTAATTAAAATACCTGAAATGAGAATTTTTAAATCTTCTATTTTGTTAGTTGCCGTGGCTTCGATCCTGTCCGGCTGTGGTGGAACGCCTCCCTTGGTGGCGACACCTGTAGAAAACATTGATGCATTACCTTTGAAAGCCCAGGATCTTACCGATACGCAAATGAAAGCCTGGGGTGCCGCCGATCTCTTGAGCGACACCATCCCCGGAATGAGTGTGGATAAGGCGTACAACGAATTGTTGAAAGGGCGAAAAGGAGAAACAGTGATCGTGGGCGTGATCGATAGTGGTATCGACATCGAACACGAGGACTTGAAAGACGTGATCTGGACCAATGCCGACGAAATTCCTGGCAACGGTAAGGATGATGACAAGAATGGCTACGTAGACGACATCCATGGATGGAACTTCCTTGGAGATATCGTTGAGGAGAACATGGAGTATGTTCGATACATGAAGAAGCTGGGGCCTAAGTTTGAAGGCAAAAGCGAATCTTCGATCAGTGCTGCAGAGCGAGCCGATTACGAACTCTACCAGAAAGCGCAGGCCGAGTACAACAAAGAGGTGCAGGAAGCCAATGCGGTGGTGCAACGCTATGAGCAGATATTGAGTCAGCTGCGACCAGCACATTCGGCTATGGCTAAAAAGCTTGGAAAGGAAGATTATTCCAAAGAAGATCTTGCCAATATCAAACAACCTACCGAAACGGAAACACAGCAAATTGGTATGCTGAACCAAATGTTGAATTTTGGTAGCTCCGTACCAGATGTGATCGGGCAGCTTACCGATGGCATTGACTATTTCAAAGGTCGTCTGGGCTCGCATTTCAATATGGAGAAGAGTTTCCGAACTGTGTTAAACGACAATCCGGATAACTTCAATTCCAAATTCTACGGAAACGGCGACGTCGATGGTCCGGATCCAAAGAAAGAAGATGCCACTCACGGAACGCATGTGGCTGGGATCATCGCGGCAAAGCGTAATAACGGCATTGGAATGAACGGTGTTGCGGATAATGTTCGGATCATGGCAGTTCGTGCCGTACCGGATGGTGACGAATATGACAAGGATATCGCCTTGGCGATTCGCTACGCCGTAGACAATGGAGCCAAGGTAATCAACACTAGTTTTGGAAAATATTATTCTCCACATCCGGAATGGGTTTGGGACGCCATTAAGTATGCCGGAGAGAAAGATGTATTGATCGTGAACGCGGCAGGAAATGAAGGTTTCGACCTAGATGGTATCCAGGTATATCCTAACGACCAACAAGGTACCGGCGCCGAAATTAGCGATACGTTTATCACGATTGGTGCCTTGAACTACGATTATGGTAGTGAAATGGTTGCCAACTTCTCGAATTTTGGAAAATCCAATGTAGACGCTTTCGCGCCTGGTGTTAAGATATGGTCGACCACACCATTGAACCATTACGAATACCTGCAAGGAACCTCCATGGCAGCGCCTGCAGTTGCGGGTGTGGCAGCGGTAATTCGTTCTCACTATCCGAAGCTTTCTGCAAAGCAGGTGAAGCAGATCCTAATGAACAGCGGTCTTGCTTCTGGCTCACCAGTGATCCTAGGGGGCGACGAATCGAACCAGGATAAGTTTGGCAATATCTCCAAATCCGGGAAAATGGTGAACTTGTATAACGCCATCATTATGGCGGACAAAATGTCGAGATAGGATGAGATTGTTTTTCATTGGCGCACTGGCGTTGTCGTTGACGGGAAGTTTGTTCGCTCAGAACAGTACAGGTTATTGGCAGCAACAGGCCGATTACCAAATGGAGATCGACGTTGATGCGGAAGCCGGACAGTACAAAGGAAAGCAGGTAATTACCTATACCAACAACTCTCCGGACGAGTTGGGTAGGGTATTCTATCACCTGTTTTTTAACGCATTTCAGCCAGGAAGCGAAATGGACGTTCGTTCTCGTACGATAAGCGATCCTGATCCTCGCGTTGGAAGTCGTATTTCTAAACTAACCCCTTCGGAAATTGGCTACATCAAGCCTCTTTCGCTTACTCAGGATGGAAGTAAACTGGACTATGAAGTGTCCGGGACCATCCTCGAAGTTACTTTGGCCAAACCGTTGGCTCCAGGTGCCAGCACCGTTTTGAGCATGGAATGGGATGCCCAGGTGCCTGTACAAATACGGCGCAGTGGACGCAACAACCGGGAAGGCGTAGCCTATTCGATGACACAATGGTTTCCTAAACTGGCCGAATACGACTTCGAGGGTTGGCATGCCAATCCCTACATAGGTCGTGAGTTCCACGGGGTTTGGGGTAATTTTGATGTGAAGATCGCCATTGACGAGGATTACACGGTAGGAGGAACAGGTTATCTGCAGGGTACCCCAACGACCAAACGAGGAAAGAAAACATGGCATTTCGTCGCCCCGGATGTGCACGATTTTACTTGGGCAGCTGATAAGGATTATATTCATGATACCTATGCCGGACCCAATGGGGTGACTTTGAATTTCTATTACAAGAACGATCCCGATATCATCGACAACTGGAAGGCGTTGCAGCCTGTAACGGCACAGTTGATGGAATATTTCAACACCCATATTGGAACGTACCCTTACAAACAATATTCGGTGATACAAGGGGGTGATGGAGGAATGGAATACGCCATGTGTACACTCATTACCGGCCAGAGAAAGTTTAACAGCTTGGTAGGGGTGACGGCACACGAGCTGGCGCATACGTGGTTTCAGTTCCTGTTGGCCACCAATGAGAGCAAGCACGAGTGGATGGACGAAGGATTTACTACCTATGTCTCCAGCAATGCGATGAATGAAGTGATGAAGCAAAACGAGTCGAATCCAAATGCGGGTTCGTATCGCGGTTACATCCGATTGGCCAATAGCGGCCGAATGGTTCCCGCAACCACCCATGCCGACCGTTACGAGAGCAATCGCGTGTACGGCACGACGGCCTACAGCAAGGGCTGTGTGTTTATGGCGCAATTGGGATATGTGATTGGAGAGGAGCCATTGAGCACTACCATAAAAAGGTTCTTCAAGGAGTGGGCGTATAAGCATCCAACTCCCAATGATTTTATTCGTGTTGCTGAAAAGGTTTCGGGAATGGAATTGGACTGGTATCTAATGGATTTTATGCAAACCACCAACACCATTGATTATGGTGTAAGTGCGTCCATTTCGGAGAACGGAGCGACTAAGGTAACCTTGGAACGAGTTGGCCTGATGCCGATGCCTATCGACCTTAAAGTAACCTTGGAAGACGGTACGGAATCCTGGTATTACATTCCGCTTGCTATGATGCGAGGTGAAAAAAGTGCCACGGCCGGGAAACAGCGAAAGGTCCTGGACGATTGGGCCTGGGCCTATCCCACCTACGAGTTTGAGATCGCAGGCAATAGCAAAGTAAAGCGCATTGAGATCGATCCATCCAAATTGATGGCGGATGTGAACGACAAGAACAATTCGGTGAAGTTGGATTAATACCTTGCCGATGAAATAAAACAAAAGGCCTGCTCGTAGAAAGCGGGCCTTTTTGCGTTAGGGGTCGAGCGGTATGTTTGAGCTCGCCAGCGGCGCGAATGGCATCGCTGGCAGCGAGTAGCGAGGACCCGACCACTGAGCCGCAGGCTTGGTGGTAACGCCCAAATCACCTACATTTACGAACATGGATCTACGTTTTCCACAAGAAGAAAAATTAAAAAGCCGCCGGTTAATTGAACGGTTATTTTCCGAAGGAAAATCGATTTCGAAATTTCCAGTGAAACTATACTTTTTACCTGTTGATAACGTTGAAAAAAACAGGGCCGCCTTCGCTGTCCCCAAGCGAAGCTTTAAATTGGCCGTGGACAGAAACCGCGTCAAAAGGCAAATGCGGGAGGCATACCGCCATCATAAACATATGTTAAGCCAACAAAATGAGGCAAAATTTGCCCTCTTATTTTTATATATTGGGAAAGAGAAGCCGCAGTATTCCCAATTGGAATCGGCCTTTCACGGGCTTTTAAGCAAATCGTTGTCATGAGATATCTCAGCTTAGTTTTCTTGTTTCTTATCGTGGGTTGTATGGATCGTTCTTCAGCGATCCAGGCCGATGAAACGAATCCTGACCGACTCGGCTTGTTAAATAGTAACCTAGGTTCTTACGAATATACAAACTCGGACGACTTTTTGGTTGAAGCGGTTGAAGAGTCTACCATTCAAGGGCTTACTCCAGACGTAATTCTTCCGCAACCAGAACAAAAAATCATCAAAACAGCGGACCTCAGTTTTGAAAGTCCTGACCTTTTGGAAACTCATAAAGAGGTTGTTTTACTAGCGAAAGAATTGGGAGGGTTTGTTTCTTCGGATCGGTTTGGAAAAAGTTCAAGGCAGCTGTATCACAACATGACGGTCCGAATACCGACAAAGAACTTTCGATCTTTTATAGATGAGATTTCCAAAGGCGTTTCTTACTTCGACCGAAAGAATATCTCGCAGCGTGATGTGAGTGAAGAATTTGTAGATCTGGAAGCGCGCATTAAAGCCAAACGCGAACTGGAAAAGCGGTATTTGGAGTTACTAACGCAGGCAAGGAACGTTGAAGAAATGCTGAATATCGAGCGAGAACTTTCCACGATCCGGGAAGAGATCGAAGCGAAACAAGGTAGGCTTAATTACCTTAAGGACCAGGTCTCAATGAGCACGTTGAGTGTGCAGTTCTACAAGTACACCTCACAAACGGGAATTACAGTATCGTATGGACAAAAGATGAAGAATTCGTTGGCCGGTGGATGGGATGGTATTTCGCTGTTTTTCCTGGGTTTATTGTCGCTTTGGCCGGTAATCCTGGGCCTCATTTTAGCCGTTTGGTTGATTCGGCGATGGCTGCGAAGAAGACGTAGAAAGAAATTATTGAAATCACAAAAAGCCGAATCATCGGCCTAAAGCAATTGGAATTATGAGAAAGAAGTTGATCCTTCCATTATTGGCAGCGGTGGTCATTCTTACTTCTGCAGGTGTTAAGAGCGATTTTTTCGAGATCGCCAAGCAGATAGAGATCTTTACCACCCTTTTTAAGGAATTGAACATGAATTATGTGGATGAAAACACGCCCGCGACCTTGATGGATAAGGCGATCAAAGGGATGCTGGAAGATCTGGATCCGTACACCGTTTATTGGAACGAACAGGCCGTGGAAGATGCGCGTATTAAGAATTCGGGTACGTATACTGGTATTGGCGCCAACGTGAAAACGCTGGACGACAAGATAATCATCGCCGAACCTTTCCAGGGCTATCCGGCAGACAAAGCAGGTTTAAAAGCTGGTGATGAGATCGTGAAGGTGGGAGATGTGGATCTGGCTGATTTTGACGATGACGCCGGGGAGCTCCTAAAAGGTGCCGCGGGGTCGAAGGTGACGCTCACTTACAGACGCCAGGGGAAGATAGAATCTACCACACTCACCCGTGAAAAAGTAGCGGTGAAAGCGGTTCCTTATCAGACCATGATCGATGGAAACATTGGGTATATCGTATTAGCCAAGTTCAATCGAAGGACTACCATTGAAACCCGAGAGGCACTGCTCGACCTGAAATCGAAAGGGGCTACGAAGATCATTCTTGACCTGCGAGGCAATCCCGGCGGACTTCTAAATGAGGCCATTAACGTGGTGAATTTGTTCGTTCCTAAAGGAGAGGTGATCACGACCACCAAATCGGTGATCGAAAAATACAACAAGACCTATAAAACCCGGGCGGAGCCTATTGATACGGAGATCCCGTTGGTGGTATTGGTCAATGGTCGAAGCGCTTCGGCCAGTGAGATCGTTTCAGGTAGCTTGCAGGATCTTGATCGCGCAGTGATCGTGGGTGCCAGGAGTTTTGGAAAAGGATTGGTGCAGCGACCCAAGGAACTCACCTATGGAACACAACTCAAGGTAACTATTTCCCGTTACTACACACCCAGCGGTCGATGTATCCAGGCGCTGGACTACTGGAACCGCGACGAAAATGGGGATCCCGTTCGACTAGACCCAAAGGAGTACAACAAGTTTACCACCAAAGGTGGCCGTACCGTTTATGATGGCGGGGGTATTTTACCGGATATTGAGGTAGAAACGGCGAAGTTCAGTCCCATCACGACAGCCTTGCTAAAAGACAATGCGATCTTCAATTATGCAACTGAGTATTACTACAATAATGAGATGGCCAATTGGAGTGGTTTTGAGTTTTCTGATGCCAACTTTCAGGAATTTATGGCGTACCTAAAGCGCAACAACTTTGAATACAAAACAAAGACGGAAGAGGAATTTGAAGAGGCAATGCGCCGGGCCGAAGACGACGAGCTGGAGGATGCGATCAAGGGGAGTTACAAGGCTTTGTTGGAATCAATCGAACGCGCCAAAGAGAAGGACCTGGTTGCTAAAAAAGCAGAGATCAAATCATTGATCTCCGACGAGATCCTAAAGCGCTATTTCTATCGTGAAGGGCTGTATGACTACCAGGTAAAACACAACCCCGAGATCTTGGAGGCTATCTCCGTGTTGAATGATATGAAGAAATACGAGCGAATTCTCAAGTAGTCGAACCTAACCAACCTTTTCGATGGATGCATTCCTGAATTTTTTTGAGACCATGCCTATTTGGATGAAGGCCGGCTGGATCTTCTTTACCATGGGGCTGTTCTGGATCTTGGAAGGCTATTACAACCTTTTCAAGCTTCGCTACAAAAAATGGCGTCATGCCAGGACCAATCTCATACTTCTGTTATTCGTCATGGTGATCAACGCAGTGTTTGGCATTGCAACGGCAGGGGTGTTTATTTGGTTGGAATCGTCTCAATTTGGATTGCTCCATCTGTTCGAGGCCCCGGTGTGGGTAGAACTGTTGTTGTCCATCGTTGTTCTGGACCTCATCGCCCAATATGGCGTACACTTTGTTCTACACAAAGTGCCACTGCTGTGGCGTCTTCACATCGTACATCACAGCGACAAGAATGTAGATGTAACCACCGGTACTCGCCACCACCCCATCGATTTTGTGTTGAGGGAATTGTTCGCACTGGCGGCCGTTCTGATCATGGGAATGCCCATTGGGTTCTATTTGTTTTATCGAATTTTAAGTGTGTTGTTCACCTATTGGACCCATGCCAACCTAAGGTTGCCTCTCTGGCTGGACAGGGGCTTGAGCTATGTGATCGTGACGCCTAATATGCATAAATTTCATCACCATTACGAGCTTCCCTGGACGGATAGCAACTACGGCAATATGCTTTCGATCTGGGATCGGATGTTCGGGACTTTCGTATATGAGGATACTGGAGATATTCGGTATGGTGTGGATCTCGCCGATCACACCAACGACGAGAGTATCGGTGTGCAGCTAGGCATTCCGTTTAACAAGGATGTGAAGTCGAAAAAGCGCTAATGCTCGATATTCTCTCCGTGCTGAGAGGCGTCGAGACCTCGATATTCCTGATCTTCCCTAACTCGCATTGACAGCAACAGGTCGGTGATCTTGTATAATAGTAAACTTCCGAAGAAGGTAAAAACAGCGACCATCACCAGGGCGATGCAATGAAATGTGAAGGTGGTGGTTTCTCCTGAAGTAAGCCCAACGTCCTTGGCAAATACTCCTGTGAGAATCATCCCAACGATCCCACCCACTCCGTGGCTTGGAAAGACGTCGAGGGTGTCGTCTACTTCAGATTTCTTATGTAGACGAATTGCGAAATTGCTTACGAGCGCCGCGACAAACCCAATAAAAATACTTTCCCCTATAGTCACAAAACCCGCGGCCGGGGTAATGGCCACCAGACCAACAATGGCTCCAATACAAGCTCCCAATGCGCTCATTTTTCTATTCTGAAATCGGTCGAGAAATATCCACGCGATCATACTCGACGCCGAAGCAAGGTTGGTATTTGCGAAAGCGATAACGGCATCTTCGTTGGCCCCCAATGCGGATCCGGCGTTGAATCCAAACCACCCGAACCATAGTAATCCCGTGCCGAGGATCACATACGGAATATTGGCAGGCTTTTCGATGCGGTTCTTTCTTTTTCCTAAGTAAATGGCACCAGCCAGAGCCGCAATTCCGGCCGACATGTGCACCACAGTACCGCCTGCAAAATCGAGGACACCCCAGTTGCGAAGCAAGCCGTCCGGGTGCCAGGTCATGTGTGCCAAAGGCGCATAGATAAACAATGAGAACAACACCATGAAGAGTATGTAGCTGCGAAAACGAATGCGCTCAGCAAAACTTCCGGTGATGAGTGCCGGGGTAATGATGGCAAATTTTAGCTGAAACAAAGCAAACAGGAGAAAAGGGATGGTTTCGGAGAAATCGGGATTTGGGGACACAGAAACACCGTTGAAACTAAAGTACGTAGACGGATTCCCGATGATGCCGTAAAAGCTATCGCCGAAGGCCAGACTAAACCCTACGATCACCCAAAGCACACTGATCACGCCCAGGGCGACAAAACTTTGCAACATGGTGGATATCACACTCTTTTTACTCACCATTCCGCCGTAGAAAAAGGCCAGACCAGGTGTCATTAACAACACAAATGCGCTTGCCACGATCATCCAGGCAGTATCCCCTTTATCGATGGCTCCCACACCCTCGATATATTCGTATTCGCTACCCAATAACAGAATGATGAGCACCACGATCGTGAGTGCCACAAAGTTTAATTTTCTTCCCATAATCACATGCTTTTTTGATGGTTATGGGATTAAATCTACTAAATATACCCTGGAAAATGTGGTCGAAAAAAGGTGTTTTTTTCAAATTTCAAAACTCCGTAAAAAGAGGGGTCTTTTTTTTCGAAATTCGGAATTTTACCCCCTCTTTTTTATCATTCCAATATGTGGAATTCCGTCTTCGAGGTAGCCTTCGCCCACTTGTTCAAAACCGTGGGACTCGTAAAACTTT
>JBCCHR010000005.1:0-21935 GCA_039028655.1 Bacteroidota bacterium | reverse complement strand
GTTGTTAATCAATTTTGCCTGTTCCAGTATTTTCAAATTCACTTGAGATTCTCTGAGTTCTTTCAAACAAATTTTCATTTTATGGACAAAATCACGCCTGGATTCAGCACTCTGTGCTTCTCCATAATTCAAAGCTGCCGATGTAACAGATCGGACCAACTGCTTGGTTAAATGATCCGATGCAAAGTTATTTCTGCTCATACCATGATTCGAAATAACGTCTGCCGAAAACGCAATCAATCTGTCTTGAATATCATATTTCTCGTTACTTTTCACTTTAGTATTTTACATTTAAACTTTATTCCGTCCAATCTTTGGTGGTTCTGTATACCACTCCTTTGAACAATGCTACCAACTCATCACCGCGTTTCACCTCAACAATATTAAAACCCACCTTGGTTTTCTGATGGTCCAATGTGGCCTCGGCAGTGAGGTAATCGCCTGCCTCCAGCGCAGCGATATGGTTCACGCTGGTTTCGATGGATACGGCATACTTCCCATGCGTATTGGCCGAAAAACCAAAAGCGGTATCCGCCAATGAATAACTGATCCCTCCATGGGCATACCCCATGCTGTTCAGCATTTCCTCTCGAACTGTCATTCCTACCTTACAGCGTCCCACTTCACATTCCAATATCTCGATGCCCAGCCATTGGCTAAAGGCATCCAGCGAGAGCATTTTATATGGTATGGCTTCTCCTTTCATTAGAAGAATGATTTGTTTTCTGCTGTCATAGTACGAAGCAAGGGCGAACATCGGTAGCGATCTTCCCGATACCTATCGTACAATCCATCCATCTGTTTCACGCACCACGCAATGCCTAGTTCATCGGCCCAGGCCAGAAGGCCCTTGGGGTAATTTACACCTTTGATCATCGCACTATCAAGGTCCCCTGCCGAAGCAATATTGAGGAACAAGGCATCGGCCGCCTCATTGATCAACATTATAAGCACGCGTTCAAAGATTTGTTGACCCAGAGTTATATCCTCATTTGGCTCAGGTTTGGAGGCACCCTCGGAATAATTGTAGTAGCCTTTACCCGATTTTCGACCCAAATAGCCAGCTTCGGCAAATCGCTTTTGGGTGAAGGCCGGTTTGTAACGCGGGTCGAAATAAAAGGCGGTAAACACCGATTCGGTCACGGCGTAATTCACATCGTTGCCAATAAAGTCCATCAATTCGAATGGCCCCATCCGAAAACCTCCTATCGACTTCATGGCCCAGTCGATGGTGGCAAAATCTGCGATCCCCTCTTCGTAGATCCGCAGGGCTTCCCCGTAAAAGGGTCGTGCCACTCGATTTACGATAAAACCGGGAGTATCCTTGGCCACCGCTACCGTTTTACCCCATGCATCGATAGCTTCAACAGCGGCGTTAAGCGTTTCTGCTGAAGTTTGAACCGCCGGGATCACCTCTACCAAACGCATCAGCGGTGCAGGGTTAAAGAAATGAATCCCAACGCATCGGCTGGGATCGTTCAATGACGAGGCAATGGACGCAATGGATAGTGACGAAGTATTCGATGCGATGATGCATCGTTCGGATACCAAATGTTCGAGTTCCCGAAATACCCATTTCTTGATCTCCAGATCTTCGATGATCGCCTCAATGGTAAGGTCGGAATTTGAAAGTTCCGAAAGCGAATCGACATAGGTAATATTTCCTTCGATCCTGTTTTTTTCTTCGGAATCGATCCGTCCTTTTTCAATAAGTCGGTTCAATATTTTATCGAGTGCCTGGCGGGCCTTATCCAGTGCCGCAGCATGGCTATCGTACAAAACAACATTACAGCCGGCTGTAGCAGCCACCTGCGCAATACCGCTTCCCATGGTTCCGGATCCTATGATACCTACATTCCTGATCATATACAATTGAGTACGGACTACTGTCCTTTAAAATTTGGTCTTCGTTTCTCCACAAAGGCAGCAACCCCTTCGGCATAGTCGTTGCTTTGCGCCGCCTCGATCTGAAGTCTGGATTCCATTTCCAGTTGAGCATTCAGGTCGTTGGTCATTGATGCATTTAGTAATCGCTTGGTCATTCCCAATGCCTTTGTTGGCATAAGGGACAAGGTTGTAGCCAGCTTGGCGATTGCTTCCGCAAATTCTTCCGAAGAAAACACCTTATAGACCAAACCCAGCGACAAGGCCTCGTGGGCGCTTACTTTATCGCCCAACATCATAAGGGCGGAGGCCTTTTGCAATCCGATCAACCGAGGAAGGAAAAAGGTACCGGCACTGTCAGGGATCAAACCGATCTTGCTAAAGGCTTGAATAAAACTTGCATGTTCCGAAGCTACCACCACATCACAAGCGAGGGCGATATTGGCTCCGGCGCCAGCAGCCACCCCATTCACGGCTGCCACTATGGGCTTTTCAATGCTGCGAATACGCGAAATGATCGGGTTGTAATGTTCTTCCAATATTTTTTTGAATCCGGGATTGAGCTCGGGAGTGGTTACCTCTTTCAGGTCCTGGCCAGCGCAGAAGGCCTTACCATTTCCAGTGATCACTATGGCGCGAATATCCGGGTTGGACTCACATTCGTCCAATTTTCCTTGCAGGGCAAGTGCCATTTCGCGATTGAAACTGTTGAAAACCTCCGGACGATTGAGTGTGATCCATGCGGTTTTCTCTTCAATTTTGAATTCAATTGAATGGTTGCTCATACCTTATTTTGTTAAGTTGTTGCTATTTCAAACACTTGAAATAGTCGAATGGCTCCTGGCAGTCGTCGCACTGGAAAAGTGCTTTGCAGGCCGTGGAACCAAATTGGCTCACCACATGGGTATTGATACTACCACACAGGGTGCATTTTACTATTTTTTTATGGCCCAATAGGGCGTCTTTATCGGCTGTCTCTTCCAGGGGAGCTGCGATCCCATAGGCCTCCATCTTACGCTTCCCGGCTTCACTGATCCAATCGGTCGACCAGGCGGGAGCGAGCACGAGCGAAACCTTCGCCTCCTTGCCGGCATTATTGAAGGCCATTACCAGATCGTCGGAGATCACATCCATGGCCGGACACCCGGAATAAGTGGGTGTTAACTTGATCTGCACCACTCCATCCACTTCGACAGCCTCCCGGATCACGCCCATGTCGAGCACCGTAAGCACCGGAATTTCCGGATCGCTCACGCCGGAAAGAATATCCAGCAGATGGGTGTCGATATTTGGTAGGAGCGTTGTCAAAGGTTTCTAATTATTAGTTAGTGGTTAATCGTTATTGGTAAAATTCAATGTTTAATGTTCAATGATCAATGTTCAATGTTCAATGTTCAATGTTCAATTGAATTGGGCTTACCACTTCATATCGGGATAGGCGCGTTGCATGAACTGCATATCGGCCAGAATATATCCCATATACTCGGAGTGAATACCTTTCTTTCCTCCACTGCTAAAATACTTTCCATCGGGTACCGCCAGCGTAGCCTCCTCGAGAAGTCCGGAAACTTCTTCGTAGTAAGCTTCTTTGAATTGGGTAACATCCACCCCAGTACCCTCATTTACCATGGCAAGGTCTGCCTCGGTCATTTCAAACAATTCGTTGGTGTAAGGCCATAGCGCGTCGATGGCTTCCTGCATTTTTTCATGGCTTTCGGCCGTACCATCTCCCAATCGCTTTACCCAATCGCCGGAAAACCGTTGGTGATAGCTCACTTCCTTGATTCCTTTTTTGGCAATGGCCGCCAAGGTTTCGTCCTTACTGAGTTGCAATTGGTTCATGAGCATCAAATGGAACACGTCGAACAGGTACTGGCGCCCAATGACATATCCAAAATGTGTGTTGGGCTGTTCTACCAACAACACATTTCTGTATTCCCGTTCCATTCTGAGGAAGGCCACATGATCCTCGGTCATTTCTTCGCCTGCCAACGAACTGGCATACTGGTAATAACTCCGGGTCTGACCAAAGAGGTCCAGTGAAATGTTGGTTAGGGCAATATCCGTTTCCAGATTTGGGCCGTGGCCACAAAGCTCTCCCAATCGTTGCCCGAGAATAAGGCTGTTATCCGCTACGCCGAGGATGTAGTTGTAAAGATTCGATTCCTTCATGCTACATATGTTTTAACTCATCGGGCAGTTCGTAAAAGGTAGGGTGCCGGTACACCTTATCTTGTGCCGGTTCGAACAACTCACCGTTCTCTTCCGGATTGGAAGCCGTAATGTGTTTGCTCTCTACCACCCAAATGCTTACTCCTTCATTGCGACGTGTGTACACGTCCCGGGCGTTTTCCAACGCCATGTCGGCATCTGCGGCATGCAAACTCCCAAAATGACGATGTTCCAATCCGTTCTTACTCCGAACGAATACTTCCCATAAAGGCCAGTTTTTCTTCATAATATGTTACTTAACTCGCGAGTGCGACTTTCTTATTTGCTTGTTTCTCTGCATGCGCCATGGCGGCATCCCGCACCCAGGCTCCACGCTCCCAGGCACCTGCCCTGGCCTCCATGCGTTGTTTATTACAGGGGCCGTGTCCCTTTACTACCTGCCAGAATTCGTCCCAGTCGATCTCTCCAAAATCGTAATGTCCTCGTTCCTCATTCCACTTGAGATCGGGATCGGGCACCGTAATTCCAAGGATATCTGCCTGTGGAACCGTTTGATCGATGAATTGCTGTCGCAGTTCGTCGTTGGTTTTTCTTTTTAGCTTCCATTTCATGGACTGCTCGGTATGGGTGGACTCGGCATCGGTGGGACCAAACATCATCAGGCTGGGCCACCACCATCGATTGAGGGCGTCTTGCGCCATGGCTTTTTGGGTTTCGGTTCCGTTGCACAGGGTAAGCATGATCTCGTACCCCTGGCGCTGGTGGAAACTCTCTTCCTTACAAATACGTACCATGGCACGCGCATAGGGCCCGTACGAAGTAGAGCATAACGCCACCTGGTTGATGATGGCCGCCCCGTCTACCAGCCAGCCTATGGCTCCCATGTCGGCCCAGGTGATCGATGGATAATTGAAAATGCTCGAGTACTTGGCTTTCCCCGTATGCAGTTGTTCGTACATCTCCTCTCGGGTGATCCCAAGGGTCTCTGCCGCGCTGTAGAGATACAGCCCATGACCGGCTTCATCCTGCACCTTGGCCAGCAAGGCTACTTTTCTGCGAAGCGAAGGGGCGCGTGTGATCCAGTTGCCCTCCGGCAGCATTCCCACTATTTCGGAGTGAGCGTGCTGAGAGATCTGTCGAATATGTGTCTTGCGATACATCTCCGGCATCCAATCCTTGGGTTCGATCTTCTCATCTCTAGCAATGCGTTCGTCGAACCTTTCTTCCAAACTTTTTATTTCCTTTTCACTCATATCTTTTCGTTTAAACGTCGAAGTCTACTTTGATCATTTGCGAGGTAGGTACGGCCTGGCAACTTAGAACGAAATCCTTTGCCACTTCCTCTTCTTCCAGGGCATAGTTAATTTTCATTTCCACCGTTCCGGTCTTTACCTGGCATTTACAGGTGCTGCAAACACCACCTTTACAGGCAAAGGGCAGATCGGCTCCCGCACCAAGTGCCGCATCCAGAATATTGTCGTAGTCGTTGGTCATGGTAAAGTGAAACTCTTTTCCGCCGTCGACTATGGTTACTTCCACACCTTCCACATTCTGCTGTGCAAGGCGTTCGGCTCTTTTTTTATCTTCTTCGGAAAGTCCTGAAACGAACAATTCGAAGTGGATGAGCCCTTTGGGCAGGCCCTTGTCCTCGAGATAGCCACTTACGTACTGAACCATCTCTTCGGGTCCGCAGAGGAATACTTCGTTGGTGTCGGGGATGTCGATAAAAGTGCGTGTGAGCACGGCCATTTTCTCATCGTCGAAACGGCCATTGAAAAGTTCGATATCCCTGCGTTCCTTGGTGAGGAAATAATAGATCTCCAGACGCCCGAAGTAGGTGTTGCGCAGCTGCTCTAATTCTTCTTTAAAGATAATGGATTTTGCTGTCTTATTGACATAGAACAGTTTACAGGTTGCATTGGCTTCCTGGGCCAGATGGGCTTTGATCATGGAAATGACCGGGGTGATCCCACTGCCTGCTGCAAAAAACAGGTAGTTCTTACCTTTAGAGGGGTCAGAATCCACTCCAAACGTACCACTGGGCGCCATCACCTCCAAAACATCGCCGGCCTGTAACTGGTTGTTCACGTAGGTTGAAAACTTTCCGCCATGGATGAGTTTCACGGCTACCTTCCATTGGTCCTCGAGTGGACTGGTGCACAGGCTGTAGGATCGGCGTGTATCTTCCCCGTCGATCATAGCGCGCAATGTGAGGTGTTGCCCCTGCCGGAAGGCAAATTCTTCCCGCAAGGCCTCGGGAACAGCAAAAGTGATCACGGAACAATCACTCGTTTCCTTGTAAATGTCTGCTACTTTTAGGGAATGGAATTCCGCCATGAATATTTATTTTCGGATGCACAAAACTAACGTTTGTTAGTAAGATGTGCAAATTCTTAACGTTTTGTTGAGGCCGAATCTACCTCAACCCGCTAATTTGTTATGTTTTACAACCTAAACGATACCTCTCAATAACACCTCTGCCATGTCCTTTTTGAGCACATTTACGTCCAGTTTTCCTCGTTTTTGATACCATAAGTATAGGGTGCGTAGGGTCGATAGAATGGAGAACAGGATCACTTCGGGATGGTGGGGCCGTAGTTGCCCAAGGGAAATTCCTTCTTTGATGATACTTCGGAAGTTGGCTTCGTAGTCTTCTCGCATTTCGGTAAAATCTTCCAGGTCCTGCCCTTCCAAATGCATCCAGTCGTTGTTGAGTGCCGCCAGCGCTTCGGAATAGTTGACTGTGATGTCGATATGGAGCTGAATGATCTTTTCGATCTTTTGTAAAGGTGACAATTGGGTTTGAAGCACCTCATCCATGCCCCAGGTAAACTTGCGGGCGAGTTCGAGTACGAGTACCGAAAGGATCTCCTGTTTGCTCTCGATGTGATTGTACAAACTGGCCGCCTTCATGCCCATGGCCTGCGCAATATCCCGCATGGAAACCGCACTATATCCCTTCTCCTTGAACAGCTGGGAGGCTACTTGAATGATCTCTTCTTTACGGGTAGCGGTTTTCATACCCCGCTAAGATAGTAAATAATTGAGCCGGAGTTTTGCGTTAAGGATTGAGGCATTGTGGGAGCTCTCCTCCGCAACCGCGGGCGCAGGAGGAAGCGACTGCCGAAAGCCTGACCCGACGAAGCCGGAGTCCACCGTTGCGACCAGCAAAGGTGGAAAGCGCAGGAGGGGAACGCCCGGAAAAAGATATTTATGACACAGGAAGGTCTAGTTCGCCATTTTCGTATTATTTTTACGCGCTATGCAACAGGATTTCGAATCGAACGAGCTTATTGACCGGTTACCGCCGCATTTGAAGCAGTATATCAAGCCTCAGAACTACGAGCATTATACGGCGATCAATCAGGCGGTGTGGCGCTACGTAATGCGAAAGAACGTGGACTATTTGAGCCAGGTGGCTCACCATAGCTACGTGGATGGATTGGCCCAGACCGGAATCTCCATCGATGAAATCCCGTCCATGTATGGGATGAACCGGATCCTGAAGGAAATAGGATGGGCCGCCGTAGCGGTGGATGGATTTATCCCTCCCAATGCTTTTATGGAATTTCAGGCCTACAAAGTGCTGGTAATTGCTAGTGAGATACGGCAACTGGAGAACATTGAATATACCCCTGCGCCGGATATTATCCATGAAGGTGCGGGCCATGCACCTATTATTGCCAGTCCTGATTATGCTGAATACCTTCGGCGGTTTGGTGAGGTGGGCGCCAAGGCCATTTCCAGTGCCCACGATATCGAAATGTACGAGGCCGTTCGGGAATTGTCGATACTGAAAGAAAGTGCTACCCAGGACCCGGAATTGCTTCGGCAACAGATCGCGCAGGCGGAACAGCGCGTTGACGAATTGCAGCGCAAGGAAGTACCGGCCTCGGAGATCTCGCTCATCCGAAATTTACATTGGTGGACTGTTGAATACGGCATGGTGGGCACCCCGGAAGATCCAAAGATATATGGAGCGGGCTTGCTTTCGTCCATAGGCGAAAGTGAGTGGTGCATGCGCGAGGAAGTGAAAAAAATTCCGTACTCTATCGATGCAGCCTACCAGGATTTTGATATTACCCAACCGCAGCCTCAACTGTTCGTGACCCCTGATTTTGCCTATTTGCAAGAGGTATTGGAAGAATTTGCCAATACGATGGCCGTGCGTAAAGGAGGATGGCGTGGCTTAAAGAAACTGATCGAATCCAAACAACTGGGCACCATTGAATTGAGCACCGGGCTGCAGGTAAGCGGAACCTTCGTACGAATGATCCAAAACGAAGACCTGGAAGTGGTCTATTTTGAAACCGAGGGTGAGACGGCCTTGTCCTATCGAGAGAAAGAAGTGATCGGGCATGGGGTAAGCAGGCATCATAACGGATTCCGGTCGCCACTTGGGAAATTAAAGGGGATCAACTTATCGATCGAGAATATGGGCCCCCGGGACCTGCAAGCCTATAATTTCTATGATGGCAAACCCATCGAATTCGAATTTGAAAGCGGTATCACTGTGAAGGGATTAAACGTGACAGGGATGCGAAACCTGGGTGGCAAATTGATGCTCATCCAATTTACCAATTGCACCGTCGCCTACAAGGGAGAGATCCTGTTTAGCCCGGAGATGGGGGATTTCGACATGGCGGTTGGTAAGGATATCGTATCGGCCTTTGCCGGTGCGGCTGATTATCTCTCGTTCGACCTGCGCACCCATCCGAGTGAGACCAAAACGGTGGTTGCGGAACTATCGGAGCGCGATCAAACTTTGAATGCGCTATACACGCAGGTGCGCGAAATACGATCGGCATTGACGGAATCGAATTCGTTGAACGATGCGCACCGCTCACAACTGAATGGTGTTTTTGAGCAAGTGGCATCGAAGTATCCGGAGGATTGGTTGTTGCCACTGGAAATTTTTGAGCTCACCGGTGCCGAAACTGTAAGGAATCATTTGGAGCAACTACAAAAACAGAGACCCAAGGTGTCGCATTTGATCGCCTCGGGACTGGAATTGCTAACAACTTAAGTGATAGATCATGGGATTTTTTGGGTTATTTGGTTCGAGAAAGAAAAAATTGGCCGACTTCACCTCTCGGGGTGCCATTATTTTGGACGTTCGATCCAAAAGCGAATATGAGGTCGGAGCCATTCCCGGATCAGAACTGGTTCCGTTGCAGCAGTTGTCGGTGCATCTCTCCAAGGTAAAATCATGGAACAAGCCTGTCATTACCTGCTGTGCCAGCGGAGTACGCAGTGCTACGGCGGCGTCCATACTGCGTTCCAACGGTGTTGAGGCCATGAATGGCGGCGGTTGGTCTTCCCTCTACAAAAAGCTTGAGAAATTAAGTGAATAGGGTTTTTCCCCTTTGAAAATCAGTTATTTTAGATTTTAGCTGTCCTCCTTTTTTGTAGTTTTGGGCTAATAAACTCATTTTGAATTATGTACAACTACAAAGCGCATATAAAGGACGTTTACGACGGCGACACTGTAACGGCTGTGGTCGATCTTGGATTTCTGCACTACCAGGAGATGAAGCTTCGGTTGTATGGCATCGACACCCCTGAGATCAGGGGTGAAGAACGCGAACAGGGGCTGGTAGTGAGGGACATTCTTAGGGAGATGATCCTTGACAAGGATGTAGAGATCCATTCGTACAAGGACAAACAGGGGAAATACGGTCGGTACCTGGCCACTATCCTGTTGGACGACCTCAATGTTAACCAGTGGCTGGTAGACAACGGCCATGCCGAAGTATACCTACCGTAAAACATCGGGATTATTACAGTTCCAGATCCTGTAATTGGGCTTCGGTCTCAATGGACGTTCCTTTGTACTGAAGGGTCCATCCCATGGAATTGGTGAGCACGAAGATCTTTTGCAGTTCCGAGATCAACCTGTTCTCGGCGTTGGTCATGAGCGTGGAACGTTCAATAGTGGTACGGAGCGAGTCGGCCACCTGTTGCCGAATTTTGTTATAATCGTCGGCCCCAAATGGATTGAGGTAGGCTTGCTGCAGGTCGTAATACTCAATATTGGGATTGATGGAAAGTTCCGGTTCCGGAATCTTCAATAGAGTAACTGTTTTATTGGCCTCGTCCACCTCGGTCTCGATCTTTCGCAGATCGTATGCAATACTGGCCTCGGCGTTCACAACGACGATCGCCTTTTTTTCCGCAGTGAGCCAATCAAAATACAGTGTTTTAAGATCCTCGTATGTATACACCTGGGCAAAATTACCTTCGGTAACTACCAGTTTGCTTACGTTCTTCAGTTGTTTTTCTATTAATGCTGAATGTTTTATAAGCTATTCCCCCTGGTCTTTGCGATACTCACAATACCGCAGCGTAAAAACGATGGCCAGTGCCAGAACACTTCCGAAGAGAATCTTTCGCATGATCTACTTTTTCTGAAAGATAGGAAAAGAAAAGCTCAATATTCAATGTTCAATCCTCAATATTCAATGTTCCGGTAGCAACTTCTCACTACTCACCATTTACTACTCACCATTAAAGGTCATACCGTACCACAAACATCAGTATTCGCGGAAGTACGAAGTATTGATTGGTGGTATTGAATTGGTCGTTGAAGCTGTCATTATTGGTAAACTGGGTATTGGCCAGGTTGGTTCCCTGGATAGAGAATTCCCATGGGCTGTCCCCTTTTTGATAGTAGAGAGTTGCGTTCACAAATGAGTATTCGTTCTTAACCGTTTTGGCATCGTTGGTGTAATTGTAAAAGTCCCAATTGGCCGTAAGCGAAAAATGTTTCAGGAAATTGACATCGACATTGGCAAAGGGCCTGTTGGTAAAAAAGGTTTGCTCCAGGCCACCGTTGTCGTATTTATTGACCGTGTAGTTGTAACCCACCTCAAAATTGGGCCAGTATCGGAAGCTACTGCGAACACTCGCGCGATAGTTCTGCGTAAAACTCTTACTCTGTTGTACTGTCTCGTTCAAGGCCGTCACATTCCCCATATCGTCGAAAACACGGTCCTGGATAATGTTGTTGGACTGGTTGAGGGCGATGTTCCCGCTGGCAGAAAACTGCAATTTCTTGATCCTCTTGCTGGCACGAAGGTTGGCCGACAAGGTCTCATCCGGGAAATTACTATCGATATTCACCGGGGAAGACACCTGGTTGATCGCAACGATATTGGTATTCCTCTTGATTCCTTCAATGGTCCTGCTGTAGTTGATAAATCCGTTCACGTTGGTGTAGTTGAACATATTAAAGCTGAAGTAGGACAAGGTGTAATTGTGCGACAATGAGTTCTCCAGGAAGCGATTCCCACGGAACAACTGGTTGTAATTGTTAAAAACGTAGGCCCGGGCAAAGTTGTTTACGTCTGTGTAATTGGCCGAAATGCTATAATTGAATCGCAGGCTCTCGCTTTTCTTTATCTCGAAGATCGCAAACACATCGGGCAACACCATCCAGTCGTTCTGTGATTCGGTGGTTCCTAGTTGGGTGTTCTTAATATTAAAGTTGTGCAAGGTGGCTCCCGGGGTAAAGATGAACTTTCCGGTCTTTACCTTATAATGCACTCCAAGGAACAGATCTGAAAACCCATACTCCACATCATTGCTTAGAGGCTCGGTGGTTCCTTCTATGGGCACGGATCGCTGCAGATCCAATCGATTGCCGTTGGTGAGCAATTGGAAGATATTCGAGTTGAATTGCTGGTTGCTCTGGGTTGTACCCAGTGTTAGATTGATGTTGCTGGTGTTATTAAGAACATGGTAGTAGTCTACCTTGGCATCCAGCTTGTTGGTGCGAACATTCTTCTCCTGGTTGATATTGAATCTGTTTTGTTCGGTATCCACCGGCAGGATTCCCTGAAACGGTAGCACATCGGTAATGGCCTGGTAAAAAGGATCTTCATCCTGAAAAAGATGCTGTGCCTGTCCGGCAAAGATGTTATTGTCGTCCAACGTGTAATAGGCATTTACATTTTGATTGACAGAGGTGGGTGTGTTCTCCATGGCCTCACCAATATTGTTGTTCACGCCTTCGAAAATGGACAGTGCGTTGGCCGATTCGGTCTGATTGGACGTCTTTACCAAGGCGTCGTAATCCATTTGGAAATTGGTGTTGGGCTTATACACACTGCTCACCTTCAGCATTCCAAGCTGGTTGCGCTGTTCGGTGTCGTTAGAGGTGTTTTCGATGGTCCCGGTCGAGATGTACTGTCGGATCGAATTGGTTACTATATTGGTCTTGTTATCGCTCAAGATGGCAAATCCACTCAGGTCCCATTTTTGCGAAGCACGAAGGCTGAAATTACCGGCAAAGAAATTACTCTCAATGGCCTTGGCCCGATTGTTTTGCGCAACGGCGAAACCAAGGTCGCCACCGCTAATATTGAAGTTGGTACCTCCTCCCCGGTTGAAGTTTCTAAAGCCTCCGGTGAAGTTGAAAAAATCCCGGAAGGTAAATGGCACTTCACCAATATCGTTGAAATCGGTAATAAAGTTAAGGCTGTACTTCGGGCTGTAGTAAAACAGCTTAGGATGCACCAGGTAACGAGCATCCTCCTGGTCGTCTACCCCGGCACCCGCGGTGATCTCCCCGAACCAAAAGTTCTTCTTCCCTTCTTTGAGCTTTACATTGAGCGCTATGTTATCCTGATCATTCCCCAGACCCCTCATTTGGTCCACCTCGTTGTAGTTGCGCAATACTTCTACTTTGTCTACTGCATCAGCGGGAATGTTCTTGGTCGCCAGTTTGGAATCGCCATCAAAGAAATCCTTGCCTTCTACCATTACCTTGGAAACTGCTTTCCCTTCGACCTCGATCTCTCCTTCATCGTTCACTTCCACTCCGGGAAGGTTCTTCAAAACATCCCCCAACTTCCGCTCGTCGCCCCGATTGAAGGAATCGGCATTATACACAATGGTATCGCCTTTCACCGTGACCGGCATCTCGTAAACGATCTCTACACCCTCCAGTTGTTCGGCCAGCGGGTTGAGTGTAAAGTCCAGGTTTATATCTTCGGAATCGGTCCCGACTGTGATCACCTGTTCGGCGTTGGAATACCCCAGGAAGCTAGCCTTGAGTACATAGGTATTCCCCTTGGCCAGATCCAGCTGAAACCTTCCTTCGCCATTACTGATTGCATAGGACTCAATATCACCACTTTCTTGTATGGTCGCGATCACATTGGCAAATTCCAGAGGCGATCCAATGGAATCCTTAATGGTCCCTCTTACTTTTATGGACTGGCCAATTGCCAGGCCCGAGCTTAGAAGCAAAATGATCAGGGTTAGTTTTTTCATGTTTTTTTGATGATGAATTAATGATGTTCGCTCCCTACCCTACCAAAAGGTAAGGAGCATAATGATTGTTATGTTTTAGGCTTATTGACCACCGAACCTGCGGCCTCCTCCTCGTCTGCCTCCACGGTTTCTAAAGTTCTCCCGCATTTCGTCCATTTTTTCCTTGACGATCTTATTGTACTCTTCGCGGGTTACCTCCTTGCCCGAATCTGGGGGCGATATGGTTTCCGCCTCGTTGGGATTCAACACTATTTTGGAACAGAGGATCGTTGTGCGATCGATGTTCATCTCCAGGATCAAGCCTGGTAAGCCGGCGTACTCACCGGGACCATTCCCTATTGGGATCTGAGGGGTAAACCATGCCGTCACCAACACTTCTTTGGGCACTTCGATCTCGTCAAAAGGATCGGAGCTTTCTTTCGATGCTGTGCTGTCCGTCGCCGTTTCACCTTCCTTCTTTTCCTCATCTCCACCACGACGTGGTCTTCTTCTTGCCAAGGCCATATCGTTAGGATCGACCTGTTTCATGGCAGTGGCCTTAATGGCGAGATAGTTCCCGATCTGTTTCGATTCCTTTCCTACCGTCCACTGCAAATTGGTGAGCGTATCATTGACGAGGAATTGCTTTCCGAAGAACTCCCGCTCTTCCAGGATCTGGTTTTTCTCCAGGTTCTTGTATTGTTTCCCGGCCGAAAAACTGCTCATCATCATTCTTCCAAAACCGCCGTTTCCGGCTCCCGTTTCCAGCTTCTCTTGTTCTTTATAGATCGACTCGCTCCCATTGAAGGTAAGCACATAGGTTTTCTCCAGCATGCTTCGCATGCGTTCGGCGATCTGGCGTTTTTGGTCTTCGCTCATTTGGCGGCCCCCAAAATTGTCCATATCGACAGTGGTTTTCGACTCGTAATAGGCCTTACCGCTTATGTTTTGTGCCCATCCGGCAATAGAAAATAGAACAAGGGAGAGTAGTGTTAGGATTCTCATGATCAAGGATTTTGTTGAAACATCAAAGTTATTACAATATCCTTAGACTACGTTCGTCCAAAAAAGTTTCATTGACTACTACCCACCGATCCGAATTTCTACCGAATTACCATCTCCACGGCGTCTTCCATCGCCCTCGAAGTTCTCATTCATCTCCTTCATCTTCTTATCCATGATCTTGTCAAACTCCTCCTGGGAAACAACTTTACCTCCTTTGGGCTCTTTTACGTCCACGCCATTGCTTGGATTGAGCACCACTTTGCTGCAAAGGACCGTAAGTTCTGAGTCGCTTACTTCAAGGATCAATCCCGGAAGACCACCATAAGGGCCGGGACCACTTTGGACCGGGATCTGAGGCGTGTACCATGCCGTTACCGTGATCGTCTCCATTTCTTCTTCGGCCTCTATCGCTTCTTTTTGTTCTTTCTTCTCCTCTTCCGTATCATCGGAGGAACGCGTGATCACCCGTGGAACAGGTCGCTCATAGGTATAAGTAGCCTTGAAACATGCATATTCGCCGATGTTCTTGGTCTCTTTTTCCATTTTCCAATCGCGGGCCGTAAGCGCATCCTTGATCAAGAACTGCTTGCTGAAGGACTCGTTTTGATTTACAAAGCGATCCTCTTTCATATTCTTGTACAATACATCGCTGGCTCCATCTCCCACGAATACCATTTGTACCTCCATTCCGCCCATGGCATTGCCTTTGCTATCCAACTTGGGTACTTCTTTGTAAACCGATTCGTCCTGGGTAAAATCGAGGGTGTATTCTTTTTCAAATTGTTTCTTCAACATGGCCATGAGTTGTTCCTGCATGCCATCGGCCATGGAGCTATCCAATTGGATCTCCATTTTTCGCTGTGTCTTATAGGTGGCGATTCCCTGGATGTTCTGCGCAATGATTTCCGAAGAAAACAAGAACGACAACATCAGACTAAAGCTTAGAAGTGCTTTCATAATTTTGGTGTTTAAATTGTTATGCTACAAAGATGCGAAGGAATAGTGTTGTGTAAAGTTAAGCAGTGTTAACGAGTGTTAAGCCATTTGGCACCCCATTGATTATAGTAGTACTTTTGAATCGATGAACGGATTGAAATACAATAGCATCCTTTATTTTATTGCGCTGGTGATCCTGGCTACGCTTTGTATTCAGGTGTACTGGAACTTCAAAAATTACCAAACGGGCAAACAACAATTGCTAAACGATGTACAGACCAGCCTGGACAACGCGGTAGACAATTACTACACCCAATTGGCGTCGCAGGCACCCTTTGGATTTATGGAAGACCGGGTGTTGTTGGCCGATTCGGCCGTGACCCGACGTATCAGCATTGATACCTTTCAGACATGGCCACGGGATTCGTTTGCCTTTTTTAAGGATTCTATGCCAGAAGGACTGCAAGTGTTCAGTACAGACAGCACCAACAGTCTCGATATTAGCCTCACCCTTGTGGATTCCAGTTCGACCTTCGATGTGGATCATCCTATTTTCGAGTTTATATCAAAATCTGAGAATCCGATACGCGAATTGTCGTCCAAGATCATCGTTTCTGTGGCCGACGACTCGTTCTGGTTGCCTACCGTGGATAGTTTGTTTGCCGAGGAACTCCAACGCAAGAACATTGCCATTGATTATGGCTTGAGCCACAGTCATTTTTTAAATAAACTGGAGACACTGCGACCCGAGATCATCGAAAAGGCCACGTTGGAAACTACATCGAAATCGCCGTTCTTCTTCCGAAACAACTCACTGAAGGCCCATTTCACCAACGTTACCCTGGCAATCCTCAAGCGCAATTTATTGGGGATCTTGCTGTCGTTTGTCCTGGTGGGTTCTGTAGTTTTCTGCCTGGTCTACCTCTTACGCATTATTCAACACCAAAAACAATTGGCCGAAGTAAAGAATGACCTCATTAGTAATATTACCCATGAGTTCAAGACCCCCATCGCTACCATAGGCATTGCCATGGAAGCCATCGAAAATTTTAACGCCAGCCAGGACGCCGAAAAGAATGTGCGCTACGCCAAGATCTCGAGAGCACAGGTAGACCGGCTTAATACAATGGTGGAGAAGTTGTTGGAAACTGCCACCCTGGACAGTGAAAAACTGGAGCTCAATCGCACGCCGCACGACCTGGTCGAGTTGTTGGAAAAGGCAGCGTCCAAGGAAGCCATGTCGTTAGGTGAAAAGACCATTTCTTTTTCTTCTTCGGAAACACATGCCGCTTATGCCATCGACATCTTTCATTTTGAGAATGCGATCAACAACATTATCGATAACGCCATAAAATATGGTGGAGACCAGATCGATGTGCACCTTTCGCAGCGCGATGGCAGCATACATATTGCCATTAAGGACAGCGGAGCGTCGCTTACTGAAACACAGCGGAAGCAGATCTTCGAAAAGTTCTATCGGGTTCCCAAGGGCAATACGCACGATGTGAAGGGATTTGGCATTGGCCTCTATTATTCCAAAAAGATCGTCGAGAAGCACGGCGGAACCCTTACTGTGGACATTAAACCCACTACACAATTTAATATCTTGTTACCTCATGGATAGCCTGGCCAAAATACTACTTGCCGAAGACGAACCCGCGCTTGGACAGATCGTTAAGGAGAGTCTCGAAACAAAGGGGTTCCACGTGCTGCTGTGCAGTGATGGAGCAGAGGCTTTGGAGGTGTACTACAAAGAACAGCCGCAACTGCTGGTCCTGGACGTTATGATGCCAAAAAAGGACGGCTTTACCCTGGCCCGTGAGGTTCGTATGCAGGATGCCGGTATTCCGATTATTTTTCTTACGGCCAAGTCGCAACCGCAGGATGTGGTGGAAGGATTTACTCTGGGAGGCAACGACTATTTAAAAAAGCCCTTTAGCATGGAGGAGTTGATCGTGCGCATCAAAAATCTGCTCAATCAAAAAGGCGGCAACGAAGCGGCACCCATTCCAATTGGCGATTACGAGTTCCTGTTTCGGCAGCAATCGTTGCAGTACAAGAACGACCCACCTGTGAAGCTCACCCACCGGGAAGCCCATTTGCTGTTTCATCTGTACAACAATCGTAACAAGGTGCTGGATCGTTCCATCATCTTGAAGAAACTGTGGGGCGACGACGATTTCTTCAATGCCCGAAGTATGGATGTTTTTATTACCAAACTCCGCAAAAAACTGAAACAGGACGAGCGGCTCCAGATCATCAATGTGCGAGGGTATGGCTACAAATTGGTTTGCTAGCATCTCGCTAGCGCACCACTTGTTCATCACTCACTGAACATTGATCATTGAACATTGAATATTGAACACTGCGTATTGAACATTCCTCACATCCGCCGCTTTGGCCTTGTTTTTGTATCTTGTGAGGTAATGAAATGGTTCTTCCTCCTTTTGCTTTGCCCGGCGATCCTATGCGCACAGGAACTCAGCTTGCAATCGTCTCAAACCCTGGATATCGATCGATTTATCGGGTACGACTCCTACCAGCATTTGTATTACGTGAACGACGGTGATCTTTACAAAAAGGGCGACTTGGGCGAATTTGTATTCAGGGATTTCCAATTAGGGCCCATCGCCTCGGTCGATATCATCAATCCACTTAATGTGGTTGTTTTTTATGCTGAAGTGAATACGGTGGTTTTATTAGACAACCGGCTCAACGAGAAGCAGCGGATCAACTTCAACACCCTCCCGGCCTTTCTCAACCTAAGCGCGGCTACTAATGCCGGCAACAACCGCCTATGGGTATTTAATATGGAGACGCAGCAGTTGGAGCTCTTCAATTATCGAACCACGGGGCAAACCATCATATCTCAACCCTACGAAGGAAGCCTGGTGGCCCAGGTGAGCGATTTTAACGATTGCCTGTTATTAACTGAAACCCATTTGTGGCAGATCAATATTTATGGAAGTCTGCTGTGGGAAACTCCCCTGGAAGGCTTTGAAAGAATTGTGCGCTCCGGCAAAAACATCATCGGTCTTAAAGAAAACAGGCTGTATCTCATCAACGACAAAGGTGTTACCCGACTTGAAAATACCTTCATCGAAAACCCCGTAAAAGACTTGCAGCTAACCCAAGATTTCCTGTATATTTATGACGGGAAAGAATTATATTCTATTATACTAACTCAACCTAAGCAGTAATACACATGCACGTTGCAATTGCAGGAAATATTGGCTCCGGCAAGACGACTCTCACCCGTTTGCTAGCCAAGCATTATAGATGGAAAGCGCATTATGAGGACGTGGAGGATAATCCCTATCTCGACGACTTTTACAATCAAATGGAACGTTGGTCCTTCAATCTGCAGATCTATTTCCTCAACAGCAGGTTTCGGCAGATACTTGAGATCCGGGAAAGTGGTAAAAAAGTGATCCAGGACAGGACCATTTACGAAGATGCCTTCATATTTGCGCCCAATCTGCATGCCATGGGCCTGATGACCAACCGCGACTACGAAAATTACAAAGCCCTGTTCGACCTTATGGAGAGTGTGACCAAAGGGCCTGACCTGCTCATTTACCTGCGCAGCTCCATTCCCAACCTGGTGAACCAGATCCACAAGCGCGGAAGGGAATACGAGAACTCCATTAGTATTGATTACCTGAGCCGGCTCAACGAGCGCTACGAAGCCTGGATCCATGGATATGACAAGGGCAATTTGCTCGTCATCGATGTGGACGATCTTAACTTTGTGGACAATCCGGAAGACCTGGGAGAAGTTATCAATAAGATCGACGCCGAGATCCACGGGTTATTCTAACGATCCTTCATAGCGATACAGCCGCAAATTCTTCAGCAATAAAAAACAAAAAACCCGAATGAATGATCATCCGGGTTTTATTATCGTTTTAAGGTAAATCTCTAGCGAGTCTCCTCTACTTCTTCGATCACTTTCTTGATCACTTTCTTTCCGTCCAAATTCACGTCAACACCTTCCAGCTCCTTCAATTGGGCTTCTACCTCTTCCTTGGTTCCTTCAAATATCTCGTCGGAAGTGGTGGTTTCACCATTCTCGGTGGTAGTAGTGGTAACCACGGCTTTATAGGTGCCGTCGGCCAATTCTTTCATATCCACTTTTACTTCTTTCTGAATACCTTCGGCACCTTCAGCGGTTACTTCAAGCTCCTTAGCTTTTTCCAACTCGGAAATCTTGGCCTTTACCTCTTCCACGGTTCCTTTGATCTTCTGAACGTTCTTTACTTTCTTACCGTTGATCACAGAAACTGTTTCGATGGTAGCGATAGCAAGGTCTCCATCCTTGGTCATATCGATGGTAACCGTCTCGTCTTCGATAGCCTCGTTTCCTTCAGCAGAAAACTCCATCTTGGTGTTACCGTCCAATTTATGAACATTTCCATCGGCATCGATCCAAACATTCTCGGTGGCTGTGGTGTCGCCATCATGCGAACCATGTCCTCCGAGGATCGGAGCCAATACCAATCCGATCAAACAAGTAAGCTTGATCAGGATGTTCATTGATGGCCCGGAAGTATCCTTAAACGGATCACCAACGGTATCTCCTGTTACTGCAGCTTTGTGAGCATCAGAACCTTTGTAGGTCATTTCTCCATCGATCTCCACACCGGCCTCGAACGATTTCTTAGCATTGTCCCAGGCACCTCCGGCGTTGTTCTGGAAGATGGCCCAAAGTACACCACTAACAGTTACACCTGCCATATATCCTCCAAGCATTTCGGCGATGGTTAGATTGTCCATCCCAAAAAGCATTGGCAAAAAGGCAATTGCGATTGGGAATCCGATGGTCAATAAACCAGGTAGGATCATTTGTTTTAGGGAAGCCTCTGTAGAAATAGCCACACATTTGTCGTACTCCGGAGTTCCGGTTCCTTCCATGATCCCAGCGATTTCGCGGAATTGTCGTCGCACTTCACGAACCATTTCCATGGCCGCTTTACCTACGGCATTCATCGCCAATGCAGAGAATACCACTGGGATCATACCTCCTACAAAAAGCATGGCCAATACAGGCGCCTTGTAGATGTTGATACCGTCGATATCGGTGAAGGTTACATAGGCCGCAAATAGCGCCAATGAAGTCAAGGCTGCCGATGCGATGGCAAATCCTTTCCCGGTGGCAGCTGTCGTATTTCCAACTGAATCCAGAATATCGGTACGCTCACGTACGATGGGATCCTGCTCACTCATTTCTGCAATACCTCCGGCGTTATCTGAAATAGGTCCAAAGGCATCGATCGCCAATTGCATTCCAGTAGTTGCCATCATGGCCGAAGCGGCAAGGGCAACACCATAGAATCCTGCCAGTGCATAGGATGCCCAAATGGCTCCCGCAAATAACAATACCGAAGGAAATGTAGAGATCATTCCTGTGGCAAGTCCGGCGATGATATTGGTACCAGCACCTGTGCTGGATTGCTGTACGATCTTAAGCGTAGGACGCTTTCCAAGACCTGTATAATATTCGGTGATAGAAGAAATAAATCCACCTACGATCAATCCCGCCAATGTGGCGAAGAAAACCCGTAGCGAGGAAATTTCCACGTCGCCGGCTCCAAAGAACTCCATGGTCATGGTTTCTGGCAACATCCACATGGTAAGCGCATACGAAGAAATAGCAACCAGGATGATCGATGTGATATTACCAAGGTTGAGAGCCCCCATTACCTTGGCTTCTTTTGCATCATTGCTCTTGATCTTCACCAGCATGGTTCCAATGGCCGAAATAACGATTCCTACACCGGCAATAGCCATTGGTAAGAGGATAGGTCCGATACCACCGAATCCTTCGCCCGTAATATTTCCACCCATATCTTCAATTACATAGTTTCCAAGCACCATAGCGGCGAGTACTGTAGCAACGTAAGATCCAAAAAGGTCGGCACCCATTCCGGCAACATCTCCAACGTTGTCACCTACATTATCTGCGATGGTAGCAGGGTTACGAGGATCGTCCTCTGGGATTCCCGCTTCTACCTTACCTACAAGGTCGGCACCCACGTCGGCCGCTTTGGTATAGATCCCTCCACCAACTCTGGCGAAAAGAGCAATACTTTCTGCACCCAAAGAAAATCCGGCCAAGGTTTCCAGCACGATCGTCATGTCTGCATTATTGGTCCAGATACCTCCCATGAAGAAATGGAAGAATAAAATGAAAAAGGCTGTCAAACCAAGTACTGCTAGTCCGGCTACACCTAATCCCATGACAGTTCCTCCTCCGAATGATATTTTGAGCGCGTTCGGCAAGCTGCTACGAGCCGCTTGCGTGGTTCGCACGTTGGTCTTGGTAGCAATACGCATTCCTATGTTTCCTGCAAAGGCAGAAAAGAAGGCCCCAAAAATAAAAGCGATCACGATCATCCAATGTGTAGTAGGCACGATCATGGCTACTATGGCAAGCAAAATACTTACGACGATCACAAAGATGGTGAGCAACTTGTATTCGGCGTTCAGAAACGCCAGCGCACCCTGATAGATATGATCCGAAATTTCTTTCATCTTACCATCACCAGCGTCCTGTTTCATGACCCATGATCGCTTGCTTAACATATACAGCAAGCCCAACAAGGACATGGCGATTGGCATGTAAATACTGTATTCTTCCATTACGAGTTATTTAGTTTTTATTGATTTTCTTTTTGCGAGGG
>JBCCHR010000004.1:0-27453 GCA_039028655.1 Bacteroidota bacterium | reverse complement strand
TTGCGCCGTGTATGGAAGACGGCGGGTGCCGTAACCACAGCGTAGAAATCGGTGCGGCCATTGGAGTACACTGTATTGGAGAGTACAAGGTAGGCCCTAGTAGCGTAGCACATTTGTACCCGCAGCTGGTCCCACGCTGGCCTCGCTCTACGCTTCAACCGGGTAACAGGTTCTACCTGGCAGGCAGACATTGCCCTGGATAAGTTTGAGTTGACAGCCGGAGGAGCTGGCCCCGACACCCAGGCACCCACGGTTCCAACCAATTTAACAGCGACCAATATTACCGACACGACAGTCGACCTTAGCTGGAATGCTTCGACCGACAACGTGGGTGTTACCGGATACGATGTGTACGAGGGAGCCAACCTATTGGGCACCGTAGTTCCAACAAATGCCCAGGTAACCGGACTTACAGCGGGAACCTCCTATTCCTTCACTGTACGTGCAAGAGATGCCGCTGGGAATGTATCGGGCGCTAGTAATGCTGCCAATGTGACCACCACAGGGGGTGGCGGCGGTGGTTGCACCGGAGGTATTGGAATTCCCTATTCAGAAAGCTTTGAGAGTTCCTTCGGCGTATGGACCCAGTCCACGAACGACGATCTGAACTGGACTCGAGATTCAGGAGGAACACCCTCCAACAATACCGGTCCTTCTTCCGGATCCAGTGGGTCATTCTACATTTATGTGGAAGCCTCCGGAAACGGAACAGGGTATCCAAACAAGCAGGCGATCCTGAACTCACCTTGTGTTGATCTGAGTGGAGAATCGGAGGCCAGTTTCAACTTTGATTACCATATGTTTGGAGCCAACGACATGGGAAGTATTGCCCTGGAAGCGAGCACCGATGGTAGCACCTGGACCTCTATTTGGAGTCAGACAGGGAATCAAGGGAACCAGTGGAATGCACAAACGGTCGATCTGGGAGCTTATGTGGGAGGTGCCGTTGAGCTGCGTTTTAACCGGATAACCGGAAGCACCTGGCAAGCGGATATCGCTCTTGACAATATGAGTTTGAGTGCGGGTGGAAATCCAAATCCTCCAACTGGCTATTGTGCGTCTAATGGTAACAATACCAATGACGAGTACATTCAGCGTGTTCAAATTGGCAGCATCGACAATGTGACTGGTGCGTCTGCTGGGGGCTACGGAGATTATACCAATTTGTCGACCAACTTGTCGGCCAATAATACCATTACCATTACGCCATTCTGGACTGGCACTATCTATGCCGAAGGATACGCGGTATTTGTAGACTGGAACCGGGACGGCGACTTCGGAGATGCCGGAGAACTTGCCTATTCGCGAGCGGCCACTACGGCAACGCCTATAACAGGCTCGTTCTCGATCCCAGGAGGTGCCCAGGCCGGACCTACACGTATGCGTGTTTCTATGAAGTACAACGGAATTCCTACCAGCTGTGAGAGTTTCCAATGGGGAGAAGTGGAAGACTACCTCGTAGTGATCCCAACCTCGCTTCAAGGATTTAATGGGATCAACAGTGGAGATGGCACCTTTGTCGATGGGTTGTCGATCTCGCCCAATCCGGTGAACAGAGGAGTGCTAAATGTTTCTCTGCTGAATGCCGTGGGAACTGATTACGTAATCTATAATATGGTAGGTCAGATAATTCAGAAAGATGTATTTACAGAAACCATCGACGTAAGCAAATTACAGAGTGGTGTTTATATGATTCAGGTCAATTCTGAATCGAATCGCTACATGGAACGATTTATCGTAGAATAATTTGTTTTATTTCTGAACAAAAGCCCGATCTTTACAGCATCGGGCTTTTTTTATTTGGAATCACAATTCACTCGCTGTGCGCCACGAACATTTGGATTACCAATTTCAGAATAAAAAGAAAACCTACCGATTAAATAGGAATGGCGATGCCTTATTCAGCAATAAAAAAAATAATGTTCTTGTTCTTGCTGGTGTTCACGTGTAGCGGGTATACACATTGTGATAAAAACGCCGAAAAGGACTATTTGGGATGTTGGATCGACTCTCGCGAAGAGAACAAGCCCCCATACGAAGGGGCCGTATTTCGTCCTTGCGGTTACAAGGAATTTCCACCCTCGAGATTTCGGTTCAAATTCGAATTACTGGAGGACGGAATATGTAAAATTCTCAAAGTAAGCCCGATAGATGCGCACTACATGGAAGAGGGAACTTGGAAATTTGATGCACCTACCAACACCCTAACCCTTTACAACGCAAATGGCACGCTGCACCGTTCCTATGAGGTGCTGAAAGCTGAGCACGACCTGCTGGAGCTAAGGTCGTTCTAAGATACTTGTCGGGTCATTTCTGAAGGCTACAAACACTTTATCGACGATTTCTGACATTCATCTAATTTGTAAGAAAATAACTACAAGTGTTAACATATTTTTATATTTTCGGGCCTTAATTGAACTTTCATTAACCAAATTAATCAACCGAATATGAAAAACACCTTTACTTTCATGTTACTATGTTTGCTTGCCCTAGGCACAGCCTACGCTCAACACCAGCATCCGCATGTTGAGAAACGTAATTGCGCTGCTATGGAGGACCTGGCAAATCGTAAGCAACAAGATCCAAGTTTAGAGTTGCGTATGCAACAGATCGAGGAGTTCACTCAAAAGAGAATCAAGGAACTCGGGGAGAATCGAATCATCAACGGGGATATTATTACTATTCCTGTGGTTGTTCATGTTCTTTACAACAATGCCACTACCAATATTAGTGACACCCAAATTCTGTCTCAGATCGACGTTTTGAACGAAGATTTCAGGCGATTAAATGCCGATGCCGACAACACCTGGTCGCAAGCCGGAGACGCTCAGATCGAGTTTTGTATGGCTACAGTCGACCCCAATGGGTTGGCTACCAACGGTATCACGAGAAAGTCGACCACTCAAAACGACTGGTACTATTCTCAAAACAATATGAAAAAATCGGCTCAGGGTGGAATTGATCCCTGGGATACGAGCCAGTACCTCAATATGTGGACCGTTCCTCGTATTTTGAGAGACGATGGAGCCACCATCCTGGGATATGCACAGTTCCCCGGTGGAGATGCATCCACCGATGGGGTGGTTATGGGGTATAATTACTTCGGAAATACGGGACAGGTATCTGCTCCATTTGATCTGGGTAGAACTACAACTCACGAAGTAGGACACTTCCTAAACCTTCGTCACATCTGGGGTGATGGCCCTTGTGGTGCTGATGACTTTGTGACCGACACGCCCGAATCCGATTTCCAAAACTTTGGCTGTAACATTGGACACGTTTCTTGTGGAACCGTGGACATGGTACAGAACTTCATGGATTATAGCGACGACTCCTGTATGAACTTGTTCACTCAGGGACAGATCGACCGAATGCGTGTGACCCTCCTTCCTGGAGGTGTACGAGCTTCGTTAGGCGCCTCAGACAAATGTGGACCTGCGCCGGACCCAACCTGCGACGACGGTGTACAGAATGGAGACGAGACTGGTGTAGACTGTGGAGGTTCTACCTGTGCTCCATGTCCGGAACCGACCTGTGACGATGGAATCCAGAATGGAGATGAAACTGGTGTAGACTGTGGTGGAAGCAACTGTGCTCCATGTCAGATTGCTTGTACGTCTACTGTAACCAACTTCCCTTATAACGAAGGGTTTGAGAACACCATTGGCGCCTGGACACAGGATGCCGGAGACGATTTTGATTGGACCGTACAAAGCGGATCTACACTTTCGTCCAACACAGGACCTTCTGGTGCTGATGAAGGTAGCTACTATATCTACATGGAATCTTCAACGCCTAACTACTCGAATAAGAGAGCTATTTTGAACTCTCCTTGTTTCGATCTAAGCGGCGCTACAGCTCCTAGTATTTCTTTCAAGTATCATATGTACGGTGCTTCGAATATGGGAAGCCTGGACCTTGAAGCAACCACTGATGGAATTAACTGGACAAGCATTTGGAATGCTTCGGGTAACCAAGGGAATAGCTGGTTATCTGCCAATGTAGATCTTTCAGCCTATAACGGAACGACCCTTCAGGTTCGATTCAACGGTATTACAGGAACTACCTGGCAAGGTGATATGGCAGTGGATGGATTGGAAGTTATTACTTCTATTCCTGCGCCAACTTGTAGCGACGGAATCCAGAATGGAGATGAGACCGGAGTGGACTGTGGCGGAGCTACCTGTCCTCCTTGTTCGACTGGTGGAACCGACATCCTTCACGAAGGTTTCTTTGAAACCGGATGGGACGGATGGCAAGACGGTGGAGGCGATTGTGCCCGCTATAGTGGAAGCCGCTCTTACGAAGGAAGTTATTCGATTCGTATCCGGGACAACTCCGGAACTGCATCGGCTATGACGTCGTCTACTTATGATGTAAGTTCGTACGATCAGGTGGAAGTTAGTTTCCATTTCTATGCGTACAGCATGGAGAATGTTGAAGACTTCTGGTTGCGATACTATGACGGTTCTTCGTGGATTACAGTAGAAACCTGGGTGAATGGAACAGATTTCACCAACAATGGATTCTTCTCTTCTGTGGTAACCCTGGATGCCGGAACCTATAACATGGCCAACAATGCCCAGTTCCGATTCCAGTGCGACGCCAGTGGAAATGGAGATCATATCTATATCGACCAGGTAGTTATAAGCGGTATCAACACCGGAGGCGGTGCACGTATGGGAGAGAACGAGACCAGATTCCTTTACGGATTGGATACCGGCAATGGTCTGGATACGGAAATGGACTTTGTACTTAGTCCTAACCCAGTTCGCGGTGCTGCCTTAACAGTAAGCATCAAAGGAGACCTTCAGCCTGATTACCGAGTAGTAAATGTACTGGGTCAGACGGTTGTTTCCGGAACCCTAACGGATGGTTCGATCGACGTAGGCCACCTGGATGCGGGGGTTTACTTCGTTGAGCTAACCGATGGAGATGAGAAGTTTGTGAAGCGATTTATTAAGGAATAAGCAACTTTTTCCTGAATTCACATATAGCTCGCGCACCTGTAATGGGTGCGCGAGTTTTTTTATGTATAGGTGATCTCGTCAGCCTCAAGAAGGGCCTCGTTGCGCATGCGTAAGATGATCTGCGCCACCGTAATGGTGTCCTTTTCGCAATAGGACACGATACGATCGATATCGTTCTCTTCATAAAATACGTTGCGAACATCGCTTCCATCGATATCGTCTTTAGGGGAAGGTACCCCTAGTACATGGGCCAGTAGTTGTAGTGAGGTGAAAGTTTTGTAATCCCCGAATTTCCATAATTCCATAGTGTCAAGGTGCGGGACTTCCCAGGGCTTTTTTCCGAAGAGATTTAGCTTAAAAGGAAGGTCGATCCCATGGATGATAATTCTTCTCGCGATATATGGAAAGTCGAATTCCTTTCCGTTATGAGCGCACAATAAGTGTTGAGGTCGGTTAAAATGAGTTTCGACCAATATCTTAAACTCCTTTAAAATGGTGACCTCGTCTCCATGAAACGATCGCACCCTGAAGTTTCTGACGTCTCCATTCAGCTTAAAAAAACCAACAGAAATACAAATGATCTTTCCAAATTCGGCCCAAATACCGGCCCGGTCATAGAATTCCTCCGGGCTGTATTCCTCTTTTCTTTGGTAACGGGATTTTTGCTCCCATAGTAGTTGTGAGCGTTCGTCCAGTTTAGAAAATTCAGATTGTTGCGGTACTGTTTCGATATCCAAAAAAAGGATATGGTCCAGTCGAAGGCGTTGTAACATGGCTTAAAGTTAGTCAGGGGAGTCTTTCTAAAAGTACAAAAAATTGCATGATAGTTGTGTATTTCGTGGAAAACAAACTAATTTGGGACAACACTTTGCTAATACGTAACTATGAGAATTTTACAATGTTTCCTGCTGGTAGTATCTATACTGTTTACCGGAATATTAGCGGCACAAACACAGGATGCCTTTACCCACAGGGCGAAGATCATACAGGATGGTTCCATTCCCGAAATGGGCAGTAGTTTTGTTGTTTCTGTTGAAATCCAGGGAGAAGCAGCAACAGATCTCTGGTATAGCGAGCAACACGATGTGGTAACCGATGAAGAGGGGTGGTATTCGATAAAGATTGGCAGCGGTGTTACTTCAAGCCCGGTAACGCTTAACGATATTGATTGGACAGCCGGAAAACTGTTCCTCGCGATCGAGGTAACCGACGCTTTCGGCAATGCGGTGAGTGAATCGGTGAATGAACTTCTGGAGATTCCGGCGATCGCCATGACGAGCAGCATCGAAAGTAGATCACTCATCACCTTGGCATGCCTCGAGGATCTGGAAGAACTTCGGGCTTTTCAGGTTCCCGAGCATGGAGACATGATTTGTATTAAGGGCCATACTTCGCCCCGTGATGGAGGAGAAGGGTTCTTTTATTTTTTAGCTGAATACACTGCCGCTGATGACGATGGAATCATCATCAAACCAAACGAGCTGGACAGCTCCCAGCCCGGACGATGGGTTCGAAAGCTGGATGGATTTATTAACATCAACTACTATGGATTAACGGCTGGTCGATCCACCGATGGCGTCGACAACTATTTGAAGATTCAACGTGCCGTGGATTTTGCGGCCAACAACCGCCGAAATGATCACCGACGGGCTAAGGGCGAAATTGCCAAAGGGAATACGGTGTTCTTTCCGAATGGGGAATACATCATGGATGGATCGGTAAAACTGTACAACGGCGTGGCCCTGCTGGGAGAAGAGAATACCATGCTCACCGCCAGGAGAAATGCTTCTTTCGATTACTTTTTTACCATTGGAGGGGGACGAGTAACCATTTCAATGAAGGATATGTGGCTCAATGGGAACAAGGTTGGGTCCATTGGAGGAATGTTCTTTAAGGCACAACCGGGACCAGACGGTACAGGAGGGTTATGGCAGAGTCGCTTTGTCAATTTGAACATTATTAATTTCATGGGACATGGGATCCATTTGGAAGGCTCGGATACGATGGGTCTGCTCGGCGAGAACAACTATAAACTTCCCAACCAATTCAACGTTTTCGAAAATGTACGGATCACACGTGTGACCGATGAATCCAACAGCCTCCGAATGACGATGTATCAAGGGCAGCATACCTTTATCAATTGTTTGTTCATGGGAAAGAGGGATCGCACTTCCCTGGGGACCAATGTATTTATTTCCAATTCCGGAGGCAATGTAGTTACCTTCCTTAATTGCACCGTCCAGGAGTCTATCCATGGGATAGAGATGGAGAATTCATCCAGTATTACCATCGACAATTGCTGGTTCGAGAATTTGTACAACGCAGTCGACGTTACCGGTGGAAGGAGCATCAATATATTGAACAGCCGGTTTGCGAATTCGGCCGGATATGGTTCGGAAAGACATACAGGTCCCGATGTATTGCCACAGGGAATTGGACCTGCAACCGTTGTTGCGGCCGAGAACTCTTCGGTGAACGTTGAACGTAGTTTTGTGCTAGTGACCAATCCCAATGAACCCGAGGTTGCCGATAGCTTTTTCATCGTAGGCAGGAATAATATCGGAAATGGCTTAAACACCAATAATATCACCACCCGGGCCAACAATTTCGCAGACGATCGATTGTCCAGAACCTTCGGTTTGGTGCCAGGGATCGATGTGTCGTTGCGCACCATTATTCTCAATGGCAGGAGCAACGTAATGGCTGTCTTCGACGGAACAACCGTACTTCGATTCATCGAATCAACGGTTAGTGGTGGAGAACAAATTTCACTCACTATACGAAAGGATGAAGGACGTGGCATTGTTAAGATCAAGGACTGGAAGGAAAATCGCAGAAAAGGCAATATCAGTCTGGATGGAAGAGATCAGATTGAACTTGCCGATGGGCAAACAGTCACCTTTATGAAGGTAGACCCTCCGGTGGCCGAAAATGGCGACGAACCCCTGTATAAGTTGGTCTCTATTTCAAATTAGATCAACTATTGAACCTGGCCTAGCATTTGATAGGCTTCCTCAACGTAGGTGTAGAAGTCCGATGAGAACGGCATCTCTGTGCGCTGTCCGCGCTGGTGTCCCAATCGCACAATGATCACATTGTCCTCAGGGATGGTGATCACGTACTGTCCCAGTATACCCCGCATCACGAACATGTGCTTGTCAAGATGATCGCTCAGCCAAAAGCCATATCCATATTCGGGACTTGCTTCGAAACGTGGAACGATGGACTTTGCCACAAAGGTCGAATCCAATAGTTGCCTTCCGTTCCATTTCCCGTGATCCTTGTACAATTTCCCAAAACGAGCAAAATCTCTTGCGTTGCTGGCGATACAACAGAATGATTTTACAAGCAGGTGTTCTTCGTCATCTACTTGCCACAATGCTGATTTTTCTGCTCCCAGAGGCTTCCAGAATCCTTCGGTGAGATAGTTGGCCAGTTTTTTTCCCGTAGCTTTCTCGATCACCATGCCCAGCAGCTGCGTATTTCCACTGAGATACTTAAAGGCAGTACCGGGGGTTTCGATAACTTTTTGTTCCAGAATGGTCTCGGCAAGGTCGTCGTCATAGTAGGACCGGGCTGTTACGCTGAATGGACTTTTGTAGGACTCATCCCAATCCAATCCCGATGCCATGGAGGATAAGTCGCCTACGGTGGTTTTCTCCCCAGCGTATTGTTCGAAGAAATCGCCCAGGGGCTGATCCAACCCATCGATATATCCATCTTTTATGGCCTTGCCCAGCAGGGCAGAGGTAATACTCTTTGCCATGGAGAAGGAGTTGGTTTGCGAATTAGTTCCATAACCTTCGGCATAGTGCTCATACCAGATACTGTCATTTTTTATGATCACAAAGGCGACGGTACCCATTTCTTCGTTTTTTGCTGAAAGGGTTTCGGTAGCACTCACAGTATTATACGCTTCGTGAATGGGCCAGGACTGAGGTTGATTCCCAGTTTCGATGGTAACGTTCTCAAAATGGGTATGATCGTCGATATAGGCGGTCGTATGTCCTTTCATGTAGACCACGCGTACTCCTTTCAGAATATAATCGTAATCGGTGATATACAACAAGGCTACACAGACGACAATAATGATCGCCAACCACTTAAAGAATCGCTTTACGTACTTCATAAAAAATCTCTTGAATAATCGGAAACCTAAAGGTATTAAGAAAAGATGACTTCCCGGGTTGTTTTGTTGGCTTAAAAGAGGGATTGCTGCCGCACCGGACTTTCGTGTTCCAGCAACCATTTTTTCCGATGCAATCCGCCCGCATAACCAGTGAGCGAACCGTCGGAACCAATTACCCGGTGACAGGGAATCACAATGGCAATAGGATTCTTACCGTTGGCAGAGGCCGCAGCCCGGATCACTTTGGGATCGCCTAACTCGTTTGCTAATTTCTGGTAGGTTTGTGTTTTTCCAAACGGAATTTCCATTAATTTCTTCCAAACCTCTTGTTGAAATTGTGTGCCTTCGGGGGAAAGAGGCAGGTCAAATTCGGTGCGGGATTTGTTAAAATATTCTTTGAGCTGCATAACGGCGGGAAGCAACACTTCGGGGATCTCGCTGCTGGTTGGTTCGTTGGAATCCAAAAATCGAATCGAGGCCAGACCCTCCTCATCTCCCTTGATCTCAAGCACTCCCAGGGGGCTTTCCAAATAAGTCGTTTCCATTAAGGCTCCTCCTTTTCTTCCGGGTTTCGTAGTTCAATGCCCATACGTCGAGCACGGCGCTCCCAATTTTTGCGAGCCGCTAATTGCATGTCTTCTATGGCGTCGCTTTCGTCCATGATCTCTTGCCCTAACAAGGTTTCGATGATGTCTTCCATGGTCACCACACCGATGGTGTTTCCAAATTCATCCACCACCAGGGCGATATGACCGCGTTGCTTGATAAAGATCTCGAACAATTCCGGGATGGGTTTTTCCGCATCCACCACAAAAATATCGCGTCTAATATCACTCAAATGCTTATCGCCATGATCCTCAACAATCTCTTCCAGGATGTCATCCTTTAATACAAAGCCGGTAATGTTGTGCGTGCGTTCCTTGTAAACCGGAATTCGAGAAAACCGCAAATTTTTGTGGCTATCGTGAAAATCCTGGAGTGACGTAGTTTCGTCTTCCATGACCACCACCGGGAAAGGCGTCATCACGTCTTTGGCCATTACCCATTTAAACGCCAGCAGGTTTTTGATCACAGCACTTTCATTTTCTTCAAATACTCCTTCCTGCTCCGCGGTTTGGGTGAGGGCCATAAATTCGTCGCGACTCATCGTACTCACGTGGGCCGATTTCCCAATGAGTTTGGTCGTCAAGGTGAGTATCCAAAGAATACCTGTATACTTCAATGGGAAAATAATGCCTTTCAGTGCAACGGCGGTAAAACTCCCCAGGTTTTTCCAATAGGTGGCACCAATGGTCTTCGGGATGATCTCCGAAACCACCAAAATAAGGATGGTCATCAATGCCGATACGATCCCAACGATGTTCACGCCCAAAACCTCCACCTTATAAGGTAGTTTTTCGGCCTGAACCCCCACCAGGATGGCCCCGACGGTATGCGCGATCGTGTTTACAGTTAAGATGGCGATCAATGGTTCGTCTATCTTTTTCTTGAGTTGGGTAAGCGTACGGGCGTAGCTTTTGCCTTCCTGCATCTTCACCTTTAGGTAGGTAGGGGTGAAACTTAGCAATGCCGCTTCGAGTATAGAGCACAAAAACGAAAAAAAGATGGAAAGTACCGCGTAAACGATTAATAAGGTCATCCAGAATATTTTATGGTAAAATTACACTTTTAATCCCTATCCGTAAAACATCAGCCACAATAGCCTTACCATCCCACATAGCGGTGCGGTTTGATATCTTTCAAATTGAGATATACCAGCAGTTGCCCCCTGTGATGCGTAACATGGTCCTGAAGTAAATTCAATATCTGGAGTTTGGTTTTAGGACCAGCAAAAAAGGATACGGTATCGCTTAGTGTTTCTTCGGAAGTGGCTTCTATCAGTACCGCTGCGGCCTCAAAACTGGCTTTAAGCAGCTCCAGCGTTTCTGCCTTGGTGAGCGTCTCGGGGAGTGCCTCCTTTTTGTATTCCGAAGAAGAAAAATAAGACCCACTCAACCAGTCGATATTCCCTTTAATGTGCAACAATTGTTCTTGAAAGGTTCGCTGCTGCTCGGTGGGTTTGAAATCGAAATGCTCCTCCGGCATTTGGTCGGCAATGTCGATCAAATAGGTCTTGGAGTTTTCCCATTTTTCAAGAAAAGCCCCTTTTACGGTGGCTTGTTGGGCTGCTGTGGACATAGTCGTAAATAGAATGAAGATAAAGAACCTGTTTTTCATGATGGGAAGTTACGAAATTAGTCGAACCGCCTCTTTGGCAAAATAGGAGGCGATCATATGAGCCCCTGCGCGCTTCATGGCAATGAGTTGCTCCATCATTACTGCATCGTGGTCCAGCCACCCTTTTTGAGCCGCCGCTTTCAACATGGCATATTCCCCACTTACCTGGTACACTGCGACCGGAACTTCCACCTGGTTTCGGATCTCTCGCACGATGTCGAGGTAGCAAAGACCAGGCTTTACCATGACGATATCGGCACCTTCATCGATGTCCATTTCCACCTCTCGAATGGCCTCATCACGATTAGCGAAATCCATCTGGTAGGTTTTTTTGTTCTTCGGAATATCTTGGTGATCCACCGGTGCCGAGTCCAAGGCATCCCGGAATGGCCCGTAGAATGCCGAAGCATACTTTGCACTGTAACTCATGATCCCAGTGTCGATCAGGCCTTCGTCGTCAAGCGCCTCGCGAATGGCCAAAACACGACCGTCCATCATATCGCTTGGTGCGACAAAATCGGCCCCGGCCGTAGCATGGGAGATCGACATTTCCGATAGAACTTCAACCGTGTCGTCGTTCACGATCTTACCATTTTGCACAATACCATCGTGACCAAACATGGAGTAAGGGTCCAGGGCCACATCGGTCATCACCAGCATTTCCGGAACTGCTTGCTTCACAGTCTTAATGGCCCGTTGCATCAAACCATCGGGGTTGAGTGCTTCGGTACCCTTGTTGTCTTTGAGGTTGTCGGGCACTTTTACAAACAACAGCACGCCTTTAAGACCCAAGGACCATAGTCCCTTTATCTCGGCAGAAAGCAAATCCAAACTTGTGCGGTAATAGCCGGGCATGGAGGGGATCTCCTCACGCACGCCCTTTCCCTCCACGACAAATAAAGGGACCAGGAAGTCGTTAGGACTCAGGATGGTTTCTCGTACAAGACTTCGAATGGCTTCCGAAGTACGCAATCGTCTATTTCTTCTTAAGGGATACATCAATTTAGTTTTTATGGACAAGTCCTGCCCAGTTCTTAGGAGTTTTTAATACCTCCAATAACTTCGCTTCTTCGGAGCCTTCATCCGGCTGATGATTGTACAACCACTGCACTTTGGGCGGCAGACTCATTAAAATACTTTCTATTCGTCCGTTGGTTTTGAGACCGAATAAGGTTCCTTTATCATGCACCAGGTTGAATTCGACATATCGACCTCGACGAATTTCCTGCCAGTCTCTTTGGGTCTGGGTGTATGGAAGTTCCTTTCTTTTCTCAACGATCGGGACATAGGCCTCAAGGAAACTGTTGCCTACTTCGGTCACAAAGGCGTACCAATCTTCCATCGACCGGTCGTCCGTTCTTTTCAAATAATCAAAGAACAACCCACCAATACCACGGGCTTCGTTTCGATGCGCGTTGTAAAAATATTCGTCGCATCGCTTCTTATAGGCGTCGTACAAAGCCGGATCGTGCGCATCGCAGGCACGTTTGCAAACTTGATGAAAGTGGCGCGCATCCTCCTCGAACAGGTAGTAGGGGGTGAGATCTTGTCCACCGCCAAACCACTGGTCGACCACAGCTCCCTGGTCGTCGTACAACTCAAAGTAGCGCCAATTGGCGTGCACCGTGGGAACCATGGGATTTACCGGATGCAACACCAAACTGAGGCCACAGGCGAAAAAATCAGCATTTGTTACACCAAGGTACTGCACCATGCTTTCTGGCAGCTTTCCGTGTACTTCACTTATGTTCACCCCTCCTTTTTCAAACACCTTTCCATCCTGGATCACCCGGGTTCGTCCACCGCCTCCTTCAGGTCGTTCCCATTGGTCTTCCACAAAGCGACTTTGGCCATCGATCTCTTCCAGACGGCTGGTAATGGTGTCTTGCAAGGATCGGATGTATGCGACAAATTGATCTTTCATAGTACTTTATTTCTCCATCTTGTTTTTTATTGCTGAAGCGACTCGGCCGATTCTAACCTACCGGCATCCTTAAGAATTCGAATCGTCTCTGTAGTCGATGCCGTTACCGAAAGCGGAAGGACCAAAATGATGCCCAAAACGGGAATGAATAGCATGGCCATGAATACCATGCCATTGCCCATGGCTATGCCGCTATGACTTCGCACAAATTTTAAACTATTCTTATAGTCAAAATGGCGTTCCAGGGTATAGTCCATATTTCCAAAACCTGCGTAGTAGGCCTGAACCAGGAATAATAGTACCGTGGTGAAAATGTTGATCACAGGAATAAAGCTGAGCAGCAGGATGGGGATCGAAAAGAACAATTCCATCAGTAAATTGCGAACGTTGATTCTAATACCACGCCACAAAAGTGGAAGAAATCGCGCTTCCCGAGGCTCCGGCTTTCGACCCAACAGATGGGCTTCGATCTTTTCAGACACAGGGCTCATGAACGGAGCACTCAGTGCCATAATAATGTGTTTGTAGAGGATAAGGCCGATGGCTACGATCAAAAGACCACCAATCACATCGCTGATGGTACGAAAGGTTTGAGCCCCCCATTCCCATACCCAGATCTTGGCAATGAGTCCACCAATATTGTCACTCAATCCATAGGCAACAAATCCTATGAGAAATGCGGTGACCACGCTAATTAAAATAGGGACGCCAAAGTAGGTCCATAATCCTAACTTTCCAATGAGTTTGAAGGTGCCTCCATAGGCTCTGATAGCAGTGAAAATATTCTTAAACATAGGCGTCTAGTCTGAAATGTATACTAAGTGCTTCTCATTCGCTTTAATTTCCTCAATTTTTGACACTTTTTGAGCATTTTCGACTTTTTTTAGCAAAAAAACCGTCAATTCAATGCTTTTTTCTTTTAATTCTTTCAAATAATACATGCGGCCGATGAAATTATTGTGCAGATCCATTTCCATATCCAAAAGATCGCTTTTCGTCATTTTTTCGTGCATATTAGTCACAATTTCGGCCCATTTTGCACTTTTTTCGTCACTTTTAGTGAATTTTCGACTTTTTTGGCAAATCAATATGTTCCAAAGCGCATGTCGAAAGGCATTTTCCTTTCCGTTCTTGTGATGGGCTTTTCCAAAGAGCCGGTCGCACACCTTGATCGTTTGTTTAGTGCCCTTCCATGTGGGCCAGATCAACAAAGGGTGTTTTAGCAAGGTCCATCCCATCCGAAGTACCTGTGTAAATTTAAACCGTCTTATGGTTTTCCACAGCTTCATTCAGCGGGTTGATATTCTTTGACGGCCTCGACAAACGCCCCGGCATTTTCCAGCGGAATGTCAGGCAATATGCCATGCCCCAGATTCACAATATAGCGGTCTTTTCCAAATTCGTTGATCATTTGAGTCACCATTTCTTTGATGGCCCCTGGGGGACTGTATAATCTGGTGGGATCAAAATTTCCCTGCAAGGTGATCGCCCCGCCGGTAAGCTCTCTTGCCTTTTTGGGCGAGCACGTCCAATCCACACCCAACGCCGATGCCCCACTTTTCGCCATCGTATCAAGCGCAAACCAACACCCCTTCCCAAAGGCGATCACCGGCACGGTATCTTTCAAAGTATCGATGATCTGTTGGATATAGCGCCAACTAAATTCCTGGTAATCACTCGGCGAGAGCATCCCACCCCAGCTGTCGAATACCTGTACGGCATGCACTCCATGGGCCGCTTTCTTTTGCAGGTATGCGATCGTAGTATCCGTTATTTTCTGAAGCAATTCGTGGGCGGCCTTGGGTTGCGTGAAGCAAAATTGCTTGGCCTTGTCGAAGTTCTTACTCCCTTGGCCCTGCACGCAGTAGCATAGAATGGTCCACGGACTGCCTGCAAATCCTATCAATGGGATTTCGTTATTGAGTTTCTCCTTTGTCATATCGATGGCTTGCATCACATAACCCAGGGTATCGTCGATGTCTGGTACGATCACCCGTTCCAGGTCTTTCATAGAGCGAATGGGTTGAGGCAACCAGGGTCCGATGTTAGGCTTCATTTCTACATCGATATTCATGGCCTGTGGGATCACCAGGATATCACTAAAGAGTATGGCGGCGTCCATTCCATACCTACGGATGGGTTGTACGGTGATCTCGCTAGCGAGTTCGGGTGTTTGGCAACGGGTAAAGAAGTCGTATTTCGCCTTTATTTCCATAAACTCCGGCAAGTATCTACCTGCCTGTCGCATCATCCACACGGGCGGTCGTTCAACCGTTTCGCCCCTAAGGGCTTTGAGGAAAAGATCATTTTTTGGTACGCTCATTCGCTAATTTGTTTTCGTAAGGTTTTGGCCGATTTGGCAATCACACTTTCCACAGAGTGGCTATTGGCGACCACTACCTCAGAAAAGTGATTTCTGGCTTCGGTCGCGGTTGTTTCTCCAATGCAGAAAACCGTGGTGGAAGATGCTTCATTCTCCAACAGATAGCTTTGCACTCCGCTTGGGCTAAAAAACAGAATTCCATCCATTTTTTGACCAAAATGTCTAGGTTTTGGTGTTATTTGGTAGCTTTTTACCTCGAAAAGCTCAATTTTGCTACTTTTTAGCAACTCGGGCAATTCATCGCGGCGATGACTTCCGCAGAAATAATAAAAACGGCCTTTTTCGACATGTTCTAGGATAAAATGGGCTAGTTTTTCTGAATTTTCTTCCATTTTGACCACTTTTTGGCCATTTTCTTCCAAAAGTGCTTTTGTTTTCGACCCCACGCAGTAGCAATGGGTAATGGTGCTGTGACCATAGTTGTTTTCCAGATAGGCACGAACCCCATTCTGACTGGTAAAAATGGCATGATCCATAGCTTGCGGAATCGTAAATTTCAAAAGTGCTACCTCGATGGCATTGTAATCGATAAGACGCATACCCGCGTTGAGAAGCAATTCCTTTTGCGACAATGTTAGTTTTTTGGTAGAAAGGATCAGGGGCGCGTTCATGGTGTTTGCTCTTTGATTTGCTTCATCAATTCACGGCCTCCGCGATCCAGGAGTTGGAGTGCACAATTTTTTCCGAAGGAAAGAAAATGAGCGATATCGATTTGGTCTTCGATTTCCAACTTTTCCTTTCCATCTATCGAAAACAAAGTTCCCACAAATTGAATGGAATCGCCATCGACAGTTGCGATGGCTCCGATGGGTGCGGTACAACCCCCTTCAAGTATGTTGAGAAATTCGCGCTCCACGTGTGTGCAAATTTCAGATTCTTTATGATTGAGTTGGGCGCTCGCCTCCACACAGAACAAATCGTCTTCTCGGGCCACCACCACCATGGCACCCTGGGCAGGGGCAGGGATCATCCAGTCAAGTTCCTGGTGGTTTGGAGGTAGCAGGTCGATGCGTTCCAGGCCGGCCTTCGCAAAAATGGCCCCTTGCCAATTGCTGTTTGACAGTTTGTTAAGCCGGGTATTTACGTTGCCGCGAAGCCCTACGACCTCGTGATCGGGGTACCGATGTAACCACTGGGCTCTTCGCCTCAAACTACCTGTGGCTATGGTACAACTTTGTGAAAAATCGGGTGTTTGGTTGTAGACCAACACATCACGTGCATTAGCGCGCGGGAGCACTGCCGTTTGAACGATGCCATGTGGCAAAAACGTAGGGACGTCCTTCATGCTGTGCACGGCAATGTCGACTTTGTTCTGCAACATGGCTACGTCCAGTGTTTTGGTGAAAATGCCCGTGATTCCCAGCTCATAAAGTGGCTTGTCCAACACCAGGTCGCCGGTAGATTTTACCGATACGATCTCTGTTTCGTAACCCAGGGATTGCAGTTGATTTTGAACGTTATGGGCTTGCCAGAGTGCGAGTTCGCTGTCGCGCGTTCCAATTCGAATGGTCGTACTCACTGCGTGTTGTTTGAAAGTTGGAAGATCTTTTCTATCAATTCGGCACTTTCCTTAGCAGCTCCATTCTCATGTTTAAGATGGTTGGCAAATTGTGTGGTTATCTTCTGAATAAGTCGTTGGCTGAGGATCTCGGCCTGCTCTTCATTGAAGTCGTCGAGCTTGTTGCGCTGGTTATCGATCTCGCCATGGGTAAGTTCAAGTAATTTCAATTTCAAGGCTTTGAGGGTGGGCGCATATTTTCTGTTCCTAGCCCAGCTATTGAACTCTTCCTTCACTTCTTTTATGATGGCCTCTGCCTTTGGAATCTGCGATTTTCTGTGCTCCAGGGTCTTGTCGGTCATTAGTGAAAGCTCGTCGAGGTGAACCAGTGTCACCATTGGGTGATCCGTGACATTGATCGCGACATTCTTAGGAATGGACAGGTCAAGGATGAGCAGTGGTTTTTTAAGATGAAGCAATTCTTTGCTTATCGTTGGTTGCTGGGCTCCTGTGGCGACGATCAGGATGTCGGTTCGGGCGATCTCGCTTTCGATATTGGCGTATTCCTTCACCACCAGATTGAATTTACCGGCAATAGCATCTGCTTTTAAGCGTGTGCGATTGATCAGTGTGATGTGCTCGTTTCGGGTATGTTTTATGAGATTTTCGCAGGTGTTACGACCGATCTTTCCAATACCGAATAGCAGAATGTTTTTTTCTGAAACATACGGAACACGTGCCAGGATGTATTGCACGGCGGCAAAGCTTACGGAGGTCACTCCGGAAGATATTTCGGTTTCGTTCTTGATGCGTTTGCTTGCCTGGATGGCGGCGTTACCTAGACGCTCCATAAAGGGGTTGAGCAGCTCCATTTTCTTAGACTGTTTCAGACTGTTTCGCAGTTGGCTGATCACTTCAAAATCACCCAGGATCTGGCTGTCCAGCCCGGTGGCCACCCTAAAAATATGATGTACAGCCTCCTCTCCCTTGTGGATGTACGCCACCTGTTCGAATTCTTCCACAGTACCTGCGGTGTGGGTACACAGCAGCCGGATCAACTCTTTGGGATGGGACACAAAGCCATAGAGTTCGGTGCGATTGCACGTAGAAATTGCACATATGGAAGCGATGTTTTCCTGCTGTGCCTGAAGTAGAATGGCTTTTTGAGCCGCATCGGAAATACTAAAATGCCCACGAATCTCGGCATCGGCCTTCATGTAGTTAAGCCCAATAACACAAAACTCACTATGCCACTGGGGATTAGCGTTCAGGGCTTCAGAAGAAAAATGTCGGCTGGCGTTATTTTTCATAGCTCAGCGGCAAAGATACCCGTGAGTGTATTCAGAAAATAACGCAATAGGTATCAAATATAACGTTGGCAGTCAAAAAAGGCTCGATTTGGCCTAAATTAAGGTAAAATACGCTAATTTAGTTTCATTCTAAACAAGAAAACCACATTTTTGTATTATGGAATTAAGCAAAAACATCGCTGAAAGCATTTACGAGGAAACTGGGATTGAAGATGGCTTTTTCATACTTAAGTTTCAGAATGACGGAGAAGATCACCAACTCTACAAGCGTGAGGTAAACGCCAATTTTATCCAATTCCACTTTTGTGTCAAGGGGTCGGGGACCTTTCATTTTAACCGAGGCAGTTATTCACTACCTATAGAGGAAGGGCGTTCTTTATTACTGTATAACCCCAGACTGGATCTACCAATAGAGGTGAGCGTCGCTCCGCGATCCTGGTTGGTCTCGGTGCTTATTCCAATCAAGAAATTCCATACTTTATTTTCGTCCGAGGCCAACTATATTACGTTTTTAAATGAAGAGAATAAGGATCGGAAGTACTACAAGGAAGGTGCTGTCTCTCCATCCATGGCCATTGTTTTAAACCAGTTGCTCAATTACAACCTTCACCCATTGGTAAAACCCCTTTATTTTAAAGGTAAGGCCTATGAATTATTGAGCCTTTATTTTAACAGGTCCTCTACTGAGATCGATGTTGAGCAATGCCCTTATTTGGTAGATGAGGACAATGTGGCCAAAATTCGTCAGGCCAAAGAGATCATGATAGCTCGTATGACGGAACCGCCTACTCTGCAAGAATTGTCCAAAGAGATTCAGCTACCGCTTAATAAACTAAAAGAAGGGTTTAAGCAAGTGTATGGCGATTCTGTCTTCAGTTTTTTACTAGAATACAAGATGGAAGTGGCACGGCAGCTCCTGGCTTCCGGGTCCTACAATGTGAACGAAGTGGGATTGAAAGTGGGGTATAGTACTGCAAGCCACTTTATCGCCGCCTTCAAACGCAAATTTGGGACTACTCCTAAGAAGTATTTGATGGCTTTAACCACCTAATGGGTTTTGCTGAATTAGGTAATAACTTTACCAAGTTTTTAAGAACCTTTTGCGCAGTGGGCTGTATTTTTGTGTTTCGCAAAACCACCGAATGAAAAAAGGAGTATTACTCGTAAACCTTGGTTCTCCGGATAGCACCGATCCGAAAGACGTAAAAAAATACCTTGATGAATTCCTGATGGATCCACGTGTGATCGATGTTCCTCGTTGGGCCAGGATCTTGCTGGTTCGGGGGATCATCCTCAATACCCGCCCAAAGAAATCGGCCGAAGCCTATTCGAAGATCTGGTGGGAGGAAGGTTCGCCCTTGATCGTGATCTCCGAACGACTTCAGAAGAAAATACAAAACAAGGTGAATGTCCCTGTGGCATTAGCGATGCGATATGGCAGTTTGACCTTACAAAAGGGACTGCAGGAATTGGTGGACCAGGGTGTAGACGAAGTCCTTTTGATCCCCCTGTATCCTCAGTTTGCCATGGCGACCACCGAAACCATTGAAGTAAAAGTGGAAGAACTCCGGGAATCTGTATTTCCTGATCTTACCATTACATCTCTCCCGGCATTTTACAAGGAACCCGAGTATATCGATGTCCTGTCGAAAAGCATGGCCGAAACCCTTGATACCATTGAGTATGACCACCTGCTATTTAGTTACCACGGCGTGCCGGAACGGCACATACGGAAAAGCGATGTGACCAAATCGCACTGCAAGATCGATGGCCAGTGTTGCCAAAACGATAGCGAGGCACACGAGTTTTGTTATCGCCACCAGTGCTATGATACCACTCGTCGAGTGGCAGAGACCCTAGGACTGAAGGAAGGGACCTACACCACCACTTTTCAATCAAGACTCGGATTTGATCCGTGGTTGCAACCCTACACCGATCGCACCATTGAGCGCATGGGGAAGGAGGGCGTCAAGAAACTTGCCATTGTTACTCCTGCCTTTGTAAGCGATTGCCTGGAGACCCTGGAAGAGATCGCCATGGAGGGAGAAGAGATCTTCCACGAAGTGGGAGGGGAGGAATTTACCACCATTCCTTGCTTGAACGATCGCGATGATTTTGCCAACTTTTTGGTGAATAGTATTGAGAAATGGCGCATCGTTGAAGTTGATAAATCAATAGCCTAACGCGTGAAGCGACATTCCGATACATTAGGAACGGATTCCATCAGCCGACTGTTGGTGAAACAGGCCGTGCCGGCATCCATTGGTATTTTGGTGATGTCCCTCAACATGATCGTCGACACGATCTTTGTAGGTAGATGGATTGGCCCCAAGGCCATTTCGGCCATCACCGTGGTCATACCTGTTACCTTTTTTATCGGAGCCATTGGCCTTGCCGTAGGTATTGGAGGGAGTTCAGTGCTTTCCCGTGCTTTGGGTGCCGGAAAGAATGAAAAGGCACTGCGGGTGTTTGGCAATCAGATCACGATTACCTTTTTCACGGCTGGAATCCTGGCCTTACTAGGTCTTATATTCCAGAACTACCTCATCGAGTTCTTTGGTGCCGATGAGTCTTTCAAAGAACTGGCACTTATTTACTATCGGATCGTGATGTATGGCATCGTGATGCTCTCCATGTGTATGATGGGCAACAATGTGATCCGCGCCGAAGGGAAACCAAAGTTTGCGATGTACGCGATGATGCTACCCGCCATAGGTAATATATTTATGGATTACCTATTAATTCGGGTATTGGATATGGGCATGGAAGGTGCCGCCTGGGCCACATTCATCAGCTATTTTATTTGCTTCGCCTTCATTCTTTGGTTCTTCGTGGTCAAAAGTGAGCTCCGACTCAAATTCTCATCCTTCTTCCTGCAGCGCAGTATCGTGAACGAGATCAATGCACTTAGCTTTGTTACCCTGGCAAGACAAGGAACCATCGCTGTATTGGTTATTTTGCTGAATAATGTATTGATCACCCAGGGAGACGCGCTGGATGTTGCTTCGTACGGCATCATAAGCAGAATGTTGATGTTTGCCTTGTTCCCGGTTATTGGGGTGAATCAAGGGTTCCTGCCCATTGCGGGATACAATTACGGCGCCAGGAAATTTGAGCGCGTGCGCGAATCGATCAATACGTCCATCAAATACTCGGGGATCCTGGCACTTATTATCTTTACGATTATCATGATCTTCCCCACCCAGATCGTGTCGATCTTCCTGAGCAATTCCGATACGTTAGATGCTGCTACACTGGCCGATAATGAGGAGATCCTGCGCAGGACCCCATCGGCCTTGCGATGGGTATTTGCCGCGACTCCGGTGATCGTTGTGCAGCTCATTGGAGCGTCCTATTTTCAGGCCATTGGCAGGGCGGTGCCGGCTTTACTGTTGAGTCTTACCAAGCAAGGATTCTTCTTAATACCGCTATTACTCATTTTGCCGCCTTTTCTTGGTGTATTTGGCGTTTGGATCTCTTTTCCCATTGCCGATATCCTTGCCACAGCAGTGACGGGTTATTTCCTGAATCGGGCAGTAAAACGGGATCTTGTGAATGGTACAGCCGAATTGATTTCCGAAGAAGAAAACAGCCTATAACGAATCTTTCTTTTGATCCCGGAGTTCGGCCTGGTAGACCGAATCCAGGAACTTCTTTTGTTTTTCGAGCTCCTTTTTCTCGTTGTCGATCCGCTCGAGATCGATGCCATCTTTTTGGAATTTTTCGTTGAGCTGAATGATGAGGTTCTCGACCGCATCGTTGGTTTCGGTGATGTTCTCTTCAACCTTGTCGATATCGACGATTCCTTTATTGGCTTCCTGTTGAAGCAATTTTACGCGGGTATCGACGATAATAAGACGCGAATAGATCGCACTTGTGTTGAGCGTGTCCGGGATCTTTTTGGAGAGCGAATCGGTATGTGCGAGGATGCGATCGGTTTTGGCCCGAAGTTCGGGCAGGTCGATGTCGTACAAGGTAGACACCTCGTTGTAGAAATCGTAATACACCGACCAGTTTTCGATCTGTTCGTTGGCATTGGTAGTGAGTCTGGGAAAACTATGCAACACCTTGCCGTAGCGGATCGTGTCCTGAACAAGGATTTGGGGAATGTTATTATCGGTCCCCGAACCAGCGCAGGAAACTAACAATAAGGCACTTATGCAAAGAAGAGAAAACAGCTTCATTGTTGGCGATATAGGGCAAAGATACGCTTCTCCCTACAATCAAAAAGTTAATTCCTTTCTAAAGATTAAAGCTTATATTTATCCGGCCAAAAATGGAAGGCCCAATTAGCTTTATCTTATGAAGAAACGTATCCTGATCATAGGTGCCTGTGGGCAAATTGGAACCGAACTTACGACCAAACTTCGTTCTATTTATCCGCCACACAAAGTAATCGCCAGTGATATCAGGGAAGGAGACGAACCCTTACTGTCGGGAGGGCCTTTCGAGATCTTGGACGCTACCGACTACAGTGCTTTGGAGGATATTGTGATCAGGTATGAGATCACCGAGGTCTACCTCATGGCCGCCATGCTTTCGGCCACAGCCGAGAAATTTCCAATGAAGGGATGGGAACTCAATATGAGTTCATTGTTCAATGTGCTTAACCTGGCCAAAGACAAGAAGATAGAGAAGATCTTCTGGCCTTCCAGCATTGCCGTTTTTGGCCCTAATACGGCCAAGGTAAACGCCCCTCAGCATACCATTACTGAGCCCTCAACCGTGTATGGAATCAGTAAATTGACCGGCGAACGCTGGTGCCAGTACTACCACAAGCGTTATGATGTAGACGTTCGCAGTATCCGGTATCCCGGACTTATTAGTTATACCACCTTACCGGGTGGCGGCACCACCGATTATGCCATCGATATCTATCACAAGGCGATCAAACACAAGAAGTACATTAGCTTTTTAGGGCCCGACAGTACCCTGCCCATGATGTACATGGACGATGCGATTCGGGCCACCATTAATATCATGGAAGCCCCTTCAGAAAAGATAAAAATACGCAGTTCCTATAACCTGGCTGCGGTAAGTTTTGACCCTAAGGAGGTGGCAGAAAGCATCAAACAGCACATCCCCGATTTCGAGATTGCTTACGAACCTGATTTTCGACAAGCCATTGCCGATTCCTGGCCTCAAACCATTGACGACAGCGCGGCACGGGCCGACTGGGGTTGGAGCCATAAGTACGATCTCCAGCAAATGACCAAGATCATGCTGGAGAATTTGGGGGGAGCTTGATCCCTCTACTGTAGCTCTTTCAACAACTCTTTTGCCTCTTTGTTTCTGAAATAATCCTGACGTTGGGAGATATGTTCGAGGGTGCTGATCAACGATTCCTTATCGCCTTTCTTCAAGTACACCATGGCGGTGTACCAATACCCCTTGTGGTGGTCGATCAGGTCGCTGTTGGATAGTTTTTGGAAGGTCTTCAAAGCATTTTCATATTGCTCCAACTCCAGTTGTGCCACCCCCTCATAAAGCCACAAGGCTGCCACAGGAGTATCGGCGTCGATCTGGATCTGGTCGATGGTCGAGAGCACTTCTGTGTATTTTTTCTGAATAAATAATTGCTCGATCACTGCTTCGTCGGCGGGATCACCTTTTACGTTAAGCGAAGGGAGCTCTTCCCAGCTGCTGTGCTCCACATAGAGGGAGTCCATGGAGGTGCTTCCGGGCAAGGCAAGGAACAGCAATAACGCGAGACAAGCGGCAATTCCCGATACCCAGGCCCAGCGAGGGACGCGCGGTTGGTTATTGGCGGATGAATTGGCTCTGAAGTTTTTCAGTTTCTCTGAGAATTCCCGGGTGGAGTCGTCTTCGAAAAGTGGAATATGCGCTTTAATTGCGGAGGTATCGCCCTCGAAGTCCGGCCAGTCTTCCTCATCTTCAAAGCGATCAATCTGCTGGTGAAGCGCTACCGTTTCCTGCAAGGATGGGGATTGGGCCATCTCCAATTCGAAGGCAGCCTGCTCTTCCCGAGAGAGTTCCCCGTTGAGGTAACGCCTCAGGACTTCCATTTGTGCTTCGTTTTCTTCCATAGTTTACGATTTAAGGCGCAGGTAGCGTTTGTCTTTTTTAATGAGTTGAATAAGCCTCGACTTACATTTGAATACCCGCTGTCGAGCCACAGTCTCCGAAGCGTACCCAAAGGCTTCCACGATTTGTTTATAGGATATTTTTTTAAAGGTCATTTCCAAAATTTGTTTGCAATTGGCCGTAAGCTCTTTCAGTTTTTCCTGGTAGAGGTCCCACTGGTTTTGCTCTACATAGAACGCAGCCATATCGGCACTTTCACTTACAAGAGTCCTTGTGTCCTCATTCGTTACCCACTTTTTTTTGCTTTGTCGGCGCCACATGTTGCGGCAGATCGTAAACAGATAACTTTCAAAGGATTGGATTTGCAATTTTTGGTCCTTCAGTTTCACGAAAAGCAAAACCAGGGCATTGTGAAAAATATCTTCGGCGTCCTTGGAAGATCCGTCATGGCTGCGCACATATCGCAATACGACGGGGAACGATTCAGTATATAATTTCTGAAGAACAACAGGCTCTCCCTTTAAAAATCCCTGAATAAAATCATTGGTTTCGGCCATAAATCGGGTTGCCTATTTGAAGGGTGTTCCGAAAATAATTGAAAAATACCGGGTAACAAAATAATAGGATACCCTCTTACCCATGAATCGATTCAATAAAAGGCGGATTCCGAAAAGCCTGAAACAGAGTAGGAGCCATTTTAAATTCAATCATATGAAAACGTATTATTTCCTATTGGTAGCGTTGCTTACGCTCATGGGGACCGGGATGCAGGCGCAAAATAATGCCGCCGGCGATCTGGCTTCTATGGACAGCCAATTCATCATTTCATTACATCAAGAAAACGAAGCAGTCGTAGCTGAAAAGTACCAGCTCGATATCACTTCATTGGATTTTCAATCTGCTGAAGAACTAAATCAATTTTGCGACCGAACCTCGGGAGGACTTCATCAATTCTCCGGAAACTTTGCCAGTAAGACCCTTACGCTCAGTTTCAATACGAGTGACCTTCAGAAAATGGGGATGAATACCAAACAGGTAAACAGCTACCTGAAAGACGTATCCCGAAAACTTCAAAGTGCATATAACGATATTAAAACGAACTGATCATGAGAAACTCAACCATAAAAAATAAGAATAGTACCGAGTTGGCTCAATGGGCCAACCGAAGTACCGGTATAGAAACCGCCAAAGTAAAACTAGGAACCCTGGTGCTGATGGCATTTATGATGCTTGTTGGATTTAACTCGATGGCGCAGGCCCCGGGTTGTCCCAACGTAGATGCGGGACCGGATGTGGAAATCCCGTGTGACGAAGATTGTACGATCCTCGAAGCAAATTTTCTACGAACCGGGGAGACCACTCAATATGCCGTATCGGCTATTCCTTTCGCTCCACCTTTTCCGGCGACAGGAGGGACTTCGGTTTCGGTAGATATTGACGACCGATGGTCGGACGCCATCCAGTTGCCATTCGAATTTTGCTTTTATGGGCAACATTATGACGAAATGCTGGTGGGCTCGAACGGCGTAGTTACGTTCGACCTGGTAAGCAATACTCCGGGCGGTTCTTGTGCCTGGTCCTTCAACGACGCCTTGCCAAGTACCAATTTATTCCCGGCGACCATTTTTGGACCCTATATGGACATTGATCCTTCGGTAGATGGCTCTGGCGATATTAACTGGGCTGTGTTCGGGACGGCTCCTTGTCGTACGATGGTGGTAAACTACCCCGCCATTCCGTATTACAGCTCGGCTTGTAACGACATCACCATGACAACGCAGATCGTGATGTACGAAACCACCAACGTGGTGGAGGTATATCTCACCAACCGATCGGACCAATGCCCAACATGGAACAACGGAAATGCAGTATTGGGAATCCAGAACCAAACAGGTACAGCTGCAACCGTAGCTCCCGGGCGTAACACTGGCAACTGGTCGGCTTCTAACGAGGCATGGAGATTTACACCAAGTGGTGCATCGAACGTAGTATTTACCTGGTTCGACGATTCCGGGACGCCGATCAGCAACGACCCAACCATCGAAGTATGTCCGGATGAGGGCGATACGGTATACACCGCTCAGGCCGTATACACCAATTGCGATGGCAACGTGATCACTGTGGAAGACGATGTAACCGTTACCAATCTGGAAGGAGATTCTGTCGACTACCACTACGAGAATGAGAACCACGTAGACCAAACCGAATTTTGTATCGGTGAGGACGTGTACGTTAATGGCAGTGCCACACTCAATACGTCCAGTTATTTTATGGACCTGTGGATCGTTGGAGACGATGGAGAATACGATTGGATCTCCGGGGCAGGATGGATTCCAGGATCTCCCGATTTTGTGAATATTACCCAGCTCTTTGAGAACGACCCCGAGAATCCGGTAACCTTCGAAGTAGGTGAGACCTATTCGGTGAAACTGGCGATCAACGATCCGGAGTGTGGCTGGGTATCGCTACAGAAGAACTTCACCATCATCGATTGTTGCGACGAGTTCACGGAAGCCGATTTCTTCCTGAATCCCGAGCCCGGATCCGACTACAGCATCGTGGTTCAGGACTACGAAGACTACGGATTTATCAATGGTGTTCATGAATGGTATGTGTTGTCCAGCCCAAATCAGGGAACAGGACCTTACACCCCGGTATTTAGTACGACCACTACGGGTCCAGGCCCTGTGACGCTTATCAATAACGCACAGTTTGGATTGTATTACACTGTAGTGCACAAGGTGATCACCGAATGTGGTGAGCTCTGTTACGCCCAGGAACAATTCCAGCAGGAAGGACGCGGTGCAGACGGTGGAAACGGATACACACGTGCCGTTGAAATAGATTGCTGCTTCGTATTCGACTTCTGGCCCAATGGTCCGGGTGAGCCCATACCATTTACAGCACAGTTTGATATCGGACTTGATCTTAGCGGAAATATCATTACCGGTAATTTCTTCGAGTATGAAAACGAGCC
>JBCCHR010000003.1:0-27586 GCA_039028655.1 Bacteroidota bacterium | reverse complement strand
TACGAGGTCTCTCCCACGCTTTTTAAAGTACCGGCAGGTTGGCTTATTGAACAGGCAGGTTTTAAAGGAAATCGATACGGGGATGCAGGAGTTCATGCCCACCAGGCGTTGGTACTGGTAAATCACGGCTCTGCCAAGGGCAGCGAAATCTGGGAGCTGGCGCTACGTATTCAGAAAAAAATAAAAGAAAGGTTCGATATCTATATCGAACCCGAGGTAAACGTGATCTAATCGATCACTAGCACCGAGTCGATAATGTGTACGATCCCATTATCGGCCATAATATCGCTCTTGCCAATGGTGGCGGCCACGCCATTCTTATCTTTCACCATGATATTGGTACCTTCGAGATATACCATTAGATCTGCGCCTCCGATGGTTTTTAGGGTATGAGTACCATTCCGCTTGACCGTTTGGGTAAGTGTGGCGGTACTAAACTCACCGGCAACCATGTGGTTCTTCAACAACGTACCCAATGCTTCCAGCTGATCCACTCTGGCAAGTTCTGTTTTCTTGGCTTCAGGAAGGTTACCAAATGCCTCATTCGAGGGCACCAGCAGGGTAAAGGGGCCAGCATCTTTGGACAGCATATCGGTAAGGCTGGCGTTGAGTGTCTTTTGCGCATAAGCTTTGGCTTCGGGTGTGACCATCAGTTTTGCCAACACGCTGTTGGCGATCACCTGCTCCAAATACTCCTCTTCTTCGGCCTCCTTCTCTTCGGAATTGACCGCTTCCTCGGTGGTGGTTGTTTCCTCCTTGTTTTTAGCATCGTCCTTACAAGAGGTGGAGAGGCTTACCACCAGAATTGATCCGATCAAGAGATATGCAAATTTCATACAATAGCTGCGTTAATTAGGTTCTAAAAGTAACCAAAATCTCCTCATATCCGAAAGAAAGATTGTATTTTTGCCTTACAAATTGAATGTATGGAAATTTTTGTAATTACATTAATTCTGTTAGTGCTGGCCGTTGGAGGAATCGCGATTAAGCTCTGGGCAAAAAAAGACGGAGAGTTTGCCGGAACTTGCGCCAGCCAGAGCCCTTTCCTAAATAAGGAAGGCGCCAATTGTAGTTTCTGCGGAAAGACGCCGGACCAATTTGCCGATTGTAAGGAAGAACCCCATAAACAAGGCGCATAAGCCAATGCTACTTTATGCACTTTTAGCGGTTGTGATCGTAAATACCGCCTATTTTATTCTCTTCTCTAAGTTTTCATTTCTGAAGCCGACACCAAAGAAGAGCCCACATACCTTTCCCATCTCGTTGATCGTTTGTGCCAAGAATGAGGCCGAAAACCTCAAGAAGAATGTGCCTCTTTGGCTGGATCAGGATTATCCCGATTTTGAATTGATCCTGATCGACGATGCCTCGTCCGACGATACCCGGGAGATCATTGAAGCCTTTGCCAGGGACAACGAAAAAGTGCATACCGTCCTTATTGAGAACAACGAAACCTTTTGGAGCAATAAGAAGTACTCCTTAACGCTTGGGATCAAAAGGGCCTATAACAAACGCATGCTTTTTACGGATGCCGATTGCGCCCCGGCATCCCGAAATTGGTTACGCCTTATGACCGCGTCGCTGGACCAGGAAACGCAGATCGTTCTGGGTTATGGTGCGTACCAACACCGTAAAGGATTGCTCAACGCGCTTATCAGATACGAAACCTTTATCACCGGAGTTCAGTATTTTTCTTACGCCCTCGCAGGCATGCCGTATATGGGTGTAGGGCGTAATTTGGCCTACACCAGCGAAGTATTTTATAACAACCGGGGATTTATGTCGCATATGAACATCCCATCCGGTGATGACGACCTATTTGTGAATGAAAGTGCCACTGGAGAGAACACTGCCATTTGCATCGATCCGGAAGCGTTTACCTACTCCTCTCCAAAGACCACCTTCGGGGATTGGTTCCGACAAAAACGCCGGCATGTTACTACCGCACATTTCTACAAGCCAAAACATCGTGCCCTGTTGGCCGGGTATTATCTAAGCAATCTCCTATTTTGGTTGCTACTCGTTGTTTCCCTGATATTGCTGGACTGGAAGATTCCTGTAGCGATCCTTATCTTCAGGTGCCTGCTGCAGTACAGTTTTGTTGGAAGTGCTGCCAGGCAGCTGAAAGAGTCAAAACTCACCCCCTATTTGCCACTACTCGACCTGTTTTTAGTTTTCTTCCAATTAACTATCTTTATTTCAAATAAATTGGCAAAACCCAAAAGGTGGAAGTAGACGACAGTAGTATTTCGGATCAGATCGCAAAAGCAAAAGAGGGTCAGCAAGCTGCGTTTAACTACCTACTTGACCAGTTTTGGAATAGCGTTTATGGGTTTCAATTGAAACGCGTAAGCAACGAGCACGATGCCGAAGACATTACCATTGAGACCTTTTCAAAAGCCTTTGATAAGATCGGTACGTTTGACGACACCTATAAGTTCGGGACCTGGCTCATCTCCATTTCAAAGAACATTCAGATCGATAAGAATCGACGCAAGAAGGCGTCGATACGCTCTCGCACCACCGATGCACCTCACGATCAGGTAAAACGAATTCCGGACAATACGCCTTCACCGGAAGACAAGCTCATTACCGAGCAAAACCTGGCCGAACTTCTCCAATACATCAAGCAACTCAAACCTCGGTACCAGGAGATCATTAATTTGCGTTACTTTCAGGAAATGAGCTACAACGAGATCGCCGCAGAACTGGACGAGCCTTTGAGCAATGTGAAGGTACGCTTGCTCCGCGCTCGAAAACTGCTCTTAGAAGTCATTACCCAAAACCGGACATCTTGAGAAGTCTCCTCCAAAAATTAGGACCCGGATTCCTGTTTGCCGGGGCGGCTATCGGCGTTTCCCACTTGGTACAATCTACCCGGGCTGGAGCCGATTTTGGCATGGGCCTCCTTTGGGCCCTGTTGCTCATCAACGCAGTGAAATATCCCTTTTTCGAGTACGGTCCTCGTTATGCGAGCGCAACAGGTAAGAGCTTGCTGGACGGTTATCACGAATTAGGCAAAGGAGTGCTCGGCATCTATTTTCTGGTCACCTTTTGCACCATGTTTACCATCCAGGCGGCCGTAACCATCGTAACGGCAGGCATCGCCTCATCGCTATTTGGATCTGGTTCCATGGTCTTGTGGGCCTCGATCATCACGGCGGTTTGTTTTGGGATACTCATGCTGGGCAGGTATAAAGTATTGGATGGCCTTATGAAAGTGATCGTGATCAGTTTAACAATCAGTACCATCGTGGCTGTGTTATTGGCCACAAAAACGGCTCCTGCCATCGACATGGGCCAGATCTTACCAGAGGATGCCATTTCGATCGGTTTTTTGATCGCCTTTATGGGATGGATGCCCGCACCGCTTGACATTTCGATCTGGCATTCGGTATGGACAGTGGAAAAGAAAAAACTGGACCCAACCATCACGCCTCGACAATCTCGTTTTGATTTTAACGTGGGTTATATCGCAACTACCGTTCTTGCCATTGGATTTGTGATGCTGGGAGCACTGGTAATGTATGGCAGTGGAGAATCGTTCTCCTCCCAGGGCACCCAGTTTGCCAACCAATTGATCGCCATGTATACCTACAGTCTCGGGGACTGGGCCAAAGTGGTGATCGGGGTTGCGGCGCTTACCACTATGTTCAGTACCACGCTCACCACCCTCGATGCCTCTCCTCGGGTGATGCGCTCGAGTACGGAAAAGCTTTTCAACCTTTCCATGAGGCGAGGTTACCTGTTGTGGATGCTACTTCTCATCGCAGGCACCCTCTCGATCTTTTTCTTTTTTATTGCTGAAATGGGCCTGCTTATTAAGATTGCCACCATATTGTCATTCCTAACGGCGCCTTTTTATGCGATCCTCAACTTTTGGCTCATCCGAAGCAAGCATACCCCATCTGAAGCCAGACCATCCCGACTGATGCAAGGTTACAGCATCTTTTCCATTTTAGTTCTTATATCCTTCAGTATTTGGTACCTGTCTACCCTGTAAGGCATGATGACCCAACTTGAAACAGGTTGGAATACGACGTTGGCGTTTCAATCATTTTATTCTTATCTTTGACACCGCAATGGAATTAACTTCAGTAGAAATAAAAAAACCGGCCCCAAAACCCAAATGGCTGCGTGTAAAATTGCCTACCGGCAAGAAATACACGGCATTGCGCGGGTTGGTTGACAAATACGACCTGCACACGATCTGTACTTCGGGAAGCTGCCCCAATATGGGAGAATGCTGGACCGAAGGAACCGCAACCTTTATGATCCTCGGTAATATCTGTACCCGATCCTGTGGTTTTTGTGGAGTTAAAACAGGCCGTCCTGAGACCGTGGATTGGGACGAACCGGAAAAGGTGGCACGATCCATCAAATTGATGGACATCAAGCATGCCGTGATCACGTCGGTAGATCGAGACGACCTCAAAGACATGGGCTCGATCATTTGGGCAGAAACCGTCAAGGCCATCCGCCGAATGAATCCTGAGACAACCATGGAAACCTTGATACCCGATTTCCAAGGTGTTACCAGAAATATCGACCGTATCATAGAAGTGGCTCCCGAAGTGGTTTCGCACAATATGGAAACGGTGAAACGACTTACCCGGGAAGTACGTATCCAAGCCAAGTACGAACGCAGTCTGGAAGTACTCAACTATTTGAAAAAGCAAGGTATACGACGCACAAAAAGTGGCATTATGCTGGGCTTGGGTGAGACCGAGGCCGAGGTGATCCAGTCCCTTGAAGATCTGAGAAACGTAGATCTGGACATCGTTACCCTGGGACAATACCTGCAACCCTCGAAAAAACACCTGCCCGTGAAGGAGTTCATTAGCCCGGAGCAATTCAAAAAATACGAAGAGATTGGCCTGGAAATGGGCTTCCGACATGTGGAAAGCGGCCCCTTGGTGCGATCATCTTACAAAGCCCAGAAACACCTCACTTAATTGTAACCTACGTCCATGGAAACCCCAATTACCATAGGGATTAACGGTTTTGGTCGGATAGGCCGAAACCTTTTCAGGATGTTGGTGGATCACCCCGGAATCAAAGTGGTCGCGATCAATGATATTTCGGATACGCGTACCCTGAGTCATTTACTGAAGTATGATAGCATTCACGGTCCCTTTTCCGGAAGCGTGAATTATTCCGAAGAACACCTCATCGTGAATGATACGCCTATAGCTTTTACCTCTCATGCCACGATTGACGACATTGCCTGGAAGGATATAGATGTGGTGATCGAATGTTCCGGAAAATTTAAAACTCGAAGCGAACTTGAAAAACATTTGAAAAATGGTGCCGGAAAGGTGATCCTGTCTGTCCCTCCGGTCGAAGATGATATCAAGACCGTGGTACTGGGTGTGAACGATGAGATCTTGGAAGCCGGCGATCTGATTGTATCCAATGCCTCATGCACCACCAACAATGCGGCCCATATGCTTAAAATTGTCCACGAACTATGTGGGGTGGAGCAGGCCTATATCACGACGGTGCATTCGTATACAACCGACCAAAGTCTGCACGATCAACCGCATCGCGACCTGAGACGCGCCAGAGCAGCCGGGCAGTCCATTGTGCCTACGACAACCGGTGCTGCTAAAGCCCTCACCAAGATCTTCCCCGACCTGGCCGATGTGATCGGTGGTTGTGGCATCCGGGTACCCGTACCTAACGGGTCCTTAACCGATATCACCTTCAACGTGAGTCGTCCTACCACCATCTCCGAGATAAATACGGCCTTCGAACGTGCGGCGGAGACCGATCTTGCAGGCATCCTTCAATATACCGAAGACCCCATTGTTTCTGTAGATATCGTTGGAAATCCACATTCCTGTATTTTCGATGCAGGGATGACCTCGGTGATCGGTACCATGGTGAAAATCATAGGTTGGTACGACAATGAGATTGGATATTCAGCAAGAATTGTAGATTTAATCTTACAAATATCGAGGAAATAACTATATTTATCGGCAAAGTGCAACTAATCAGTTTTGGCAATCAAACTGAAATACAATAAAATAGCCCTCGCAGCGCTCCTCATTTTGGTGACTATCTGTGCCAACGCCCAGGAAGTTGCTAAGGATACTATTGTCATGGTTAAGGAGCACCAAAAGATAGCCAATGAGGCCCTGTTTGCCCAGGACTATGAAAAAGCCTTAAAGAACCTGATGACAGCCGATCGGTTGTCTTCGGCTACCGACGACACCATGCTCAAAGCGATGGTGAAACTCAACGGAGCCAACATTTACTATGTGATCAATAATTTTCCTAAGGCCAAGACCGAAGCTTCTCAGGCAGTGGAACTTCTGGAAGAAATGATGGATGATCGGTTGCTTGCGCAATCGTATAGTCTTTACGGATCGGTGCTTACTCGATTGAACGAATTGGAAGCCGCCGAAAACAACCTGAAAAAGGCAGATACGATCTACGACAATATTTCTGACGAGCGAGGCCGGGCCGAGATTGTATTCGCCTACGGTGTTTTGGAAGAAAAGCGAGGGAATTATCGAAATTCGATCAATTATTTTGATGCGGCAGCGCCTATGTTTCGGGCCAATGACGAGACCTATCTGGAAGCTTATTCCTATCTCAACAAGGCCAACGCCTACCTCTACCTAAATAATGGTCGACCTGCAGAAAACCTGGTGCAATCCAAGGCGGCATTGGAAAAAGCAACCGGTTTGATCGACCAAAAACCTTTTGCCAAACTGAAAGTAGAACTGCATCGTATTGCTGCCAACATAGCCATGCGAGAAAACAACTTCGAGGAAGCCAGTAAACAAATGACCTTGTACACGGCGAAGAACGATTCGTTGCAGCGCGTGTTTATCAACGCCATCTCTACTGGGATCGCAGTCAATTCAGACGTTGGAAGCTTGCAAGACATTATTGAAACGCAAAAGGGAGATCTTCAAAAGCAATTGCGCTCCATTAATTTTGGTAAAATGACCACGGGATTGAGTATTGCGCTTATCGTGATCCTATCCCTTCTTACGCTGTCACTTTACAAAAACAATAACCTGCGAGCCAAAGCCAACGAGTTATTACAGGACAAGAACAGTGAGTTGCAATTGGCCAAGGAAAAGGCGGAAAAAGCATCGCTTGCCAAGGCACAGTTCCTTTCCACCATTACCCACGAATTGCGTACCCCACTGTATGCGGTAACCGGACTCACCCATCTGCTGTTGGAAGAAGATCCCAAACCACATCAAAAGGAGCACCTCAACTCGCTCAAATTTTCCGGGGAATACCTACTGTCGCTCATTAATAACATTCTGGACCTAAACAAACTAGAAGCCAATAAGGTGGAGATCGAGAAAACAGCGTTCAGCTTGAAAAAGCGTGCCAATGATGTATTGATCGCCCTTAAGAAATCGGCCGACGACCGCAACAACAACCTCCATTTTGAGTTTGACGAGACCATCCCAAGTAAATTGCTGGGTGACCCGTTGAAGTTATCGCAAATTCTAATCAACCTCATCGGAAACTCTTTGAAATTCACGCAGAATGGTGATATCCATGTCCGCATCAAAAAACTCGCAGAAAACGGGGATCGTACGTCGATTCGATTTGAGATCGAGGATAATGGCGTGGGAATATCGCGCAAGAAGCAGAAAAGTATCTTTGAGACCTTTTCCCAGGCATCACTTCAGATCAACAGGAAATTTGGTGGTACCGGCCTTGGGCTTTCTATCGTTAAAAACCTGTTGGAATTGATGGGAAGTAAGATCCATTTGGAAAGTCAGTTAGGTAAAGGATCCAAATTCTGGTTTGATGTGAGCTTCGCAATTTCCGAAGAGGTGAATGAAACAACCAACCCAAACAACATTATTTACGACGTGGACTACGTAGCCCTTGAGAATAAGGATATCCTTGTAGTAGAGGATAACAAGATCAACCAAATGATCACCAAGAAGATCCTGGAAAAGAACAAAATGAAATGCCTGGTAGCCGACAATGGCTCAGACGCCGTGGCGTTGGTGAAGCAGCATCATTTTGATGTAGTGCTCATGGACATTCACATGCCGGGAATTAGTGGGATAGAGGCAACGCAGGAGATTCGTAAATTCAATAAGGAGTTGCCCATCATTGCACTTACAGCGGTAACCATTGACGAGAATCTGGACGATTTCTACCGTGCCGGATTCAATGAAATTATTCCAAAACCGTTTAAAACGGAGGAGTTCTTCGAAAAGATCTATCGCACTCTGGACCCGAAGAAACTTCAAATGAATAGTTAGTCATCAAAATTCTTCGATTGCTTTTTTTACCTGCTGCCGGAATACGGTTCCCTGATCATTGAGCAGCACAGTTTTGATGGGTAAGTGATATACAGCGAACTTTCCCAATCGAGGTTGAAGCCGTACAAAGTCCTTTTCAGTAGTAAGAATTATCTCGCAGGATTTCAATTCGGCAATCTCTGCCTCCGAAAAGTGATGATGATCGGGAAATTCACGATGCTCAAATCGAAAGCCACCATCGTTCAAAAATTGGGTAAGTGGCTTCGGGTTGGCAATACCTGTAACTAGGGTAAATGGTTTGTCCTTCAAGTAGGTAAGCGGGAGGGACTCGGAAATTCCATGGATAAAAGCGTCGTACCCAATGCTGGAAAAAAAGACACGCTGCGGAGCCGAAAGTTTGAGACGAAATTGAATTTCCTGCAATCGGGCATACGGAACATTTGCGGGACATTTGGTCACGATTACCACATCCGCCCTTCGAATACCACGGGACGATTCGCGTAAATTACCTGCGGGTAAAACCAGATCATCGATGTAAAGGTCGTCAAAAGGAGTTAGAACAATGGAAAAAGAAGGCTTCACTTTACGGTGTTGAAAGGCGTCGTCCAGCAATATTACCTCTGCATCACTACGTAATTGCGCAATCCCTTCCCTTCTGCTGGCACACACGGCGACGGTTACTTCGGGAAACTTTTGCTTGAACTGAAGGGGCTCATCCCCCACTTCTTCGGCGGTGCTGTTTACGGCCACCAGTTTAAATCCACTACTCTTTCTCTTGTAGCCACGGCTTAAAACTGCCACCTTATAGTCGTCTTTCAGAAACTCGATCAAATATTCGATCATAGGAGATTTTCCCGTTCCGCCCACCGAGAGGTTACCAACGCTGATCACTGGAAGGTCAAAACGCTCACTTTGCTTCCATCCCCTGTCGTACGCCCAATTGCGCGCGGCCGTAACTCCATCGTATAATATGGAGAATGGAAATAACAGTTTCCGGAATTTCATGAAACGAAAATACTAAAATCGACGGGATGTACCATCGGCCGGTGGTCAATGTTCAATGCTCAATGTTCAAATGAACCAGGTGCAAGTTCGAACACCCCCCTAAACCCCCTCAAGGGGAATTACTTCCGACTTCCGGCTTCGGACTTCCAACTTTCTTCATCCACCGTAGCTTTTGCGTAGGTGGACCGACTTCGGACTTCGGTCTTCGGACTTCGAGCTTCGTGCTTCGAGCTTCGTGCTTCCTGCCCCGCTTCCATCGAAAACCCTATCTTTACCCCAAATCGAACTACATGAAGGTTAAAGATATCATTCAAGTACTGGAAGAGCTTGCACCGCTCGCCTATTCCGAAGATTTTGACAACACCGGTTTGCTGGTAGGTGACTCCAACGCCGAGGTATCGGGTATTCTTGTGACACTCGACACGCTGGAGGCCGTGGTGGACGAAGCCATCGCAAATGGTTGTAATCTCATCGTTAGTTTTCACCCAATCGTATTCAAGGGTCTTAAGAAGATCACCGGCAAGACTTATGTGGAGCGAGTAGTCCTCAAGGCTATTAAGAATGATATTTCCATTTTTGCCATACATACAGCCCTAGACAACGCCTGGAATGGTGTCAACGCCATGATGTGCTCGAAATTGGGCTTGAGCAACCGACAGATCCTCATCCCACAGACCGGCACGATCAAGAAATTGGTCACTTTTGTTCCTTCGGAACAGGCTGCCGAGGTAAGAAACGCCCTGTTTGAAGCCGGAGCCGGTAACATTGGAAACTACAGCAATTGCAGTTTCAACCAATCCGGGATGGGTAGTTTTCAAGGAAATGAAGATGCCAATCCTACCTTGGGAGAAAAAGGGAAAATCCATTTTGAGGCCGAGGTGAAAATAGGGGTCACTTTTCAGAAACACCTGGAATCCAAAATTCTCGCCGCACTTTTTGATTCGCATCCCTATGAAGAAGTAGCGCATGAAGTAACCACGCTCGACAATCGTAACCAGCACATAGGCATGGGAATGGTAGGTGAACTAGATCAGGAATTGTCTGAAACCAACTTTCTAAAGTTGCTCAAAGACACCTTCCGATCCGGATGCATTCGGCATAGTACTTTGCTTGAGAAACCGGTGAAAAAGGTGGCGGTTTTAGGTGGCAGTGGAAGTTTTGCCATTGGAGCTGCCAAAGCCATGGGAGCCGATGCTTTCGTGACGGCCGACCTCAAATATCATGACTTTTTTACTGCTGAAGAAAAACTGCTGCTCACCGACATTGGTCATTACGAAAGTGAGCAGTACACAAAAGAGCTATTAGTTGCCCACCTTAGGAAAAAAATCACTAATTTTGCACCTGCCTTGCCGGAAGGCAAAGTTGTTTTATCAGAAGTAGATACAAATCCAATTAGGTATTACTAGCATATGGCAAAGAAAACCGAAAGCACCGTCGAAGAAAAATTGAGAGCCTTATTCGATCTTCAGTTGATCGATTCCCGAGTAGACGAAATCAGAAACGTCCGTGGAGAACTACCTCTGGAAGTTCAGGATCTTGAAGATGAAGTGGCTGGCATGACCACCCGACTGGAGAAGTTGAATGCAGACCTTGAGGTGATCGAAGAAAACATCAAAGGGAAGAAGAACTTGATCGAAGAAGCCAAGAGCCTGATCAAAAAGTACACCTCACAGCAAGACAACGTTCGCAACAATAGAGAATACAACAGTTTGAGTAAGGAGATTGAATACCAGGAACTGGAAATTCAATTGGCGGAAAAACATATCAAGGAGCACAAAGCGCAGATCGAGCAGAAGAACGAAGTGATCGAAGGCACCAAAGAGCGTTTGAAAGAGCGTGAGGAACACCTCAAGCACAAGCAGAGTGAATTGAACGAGATCCTTTCAGAAACAGAAAAAGAAGAAACTGCCCTGATCAAGGAATCTGAGAAGTATGAAAAGAACATCGAAGAGCGCCTGGTGAAAGCCTACAAGCGTATCCGTATGAATGTGAAGAATGGTCTTGCCGTGGTTCCTGTTGAACGTGGTGCCAGTGGAGGTTCGTTCTTTACCATTCCACCACAGGTGCAAATGGAGATCGCAGCGCGCAAGAAGATCATCACCGACGAGCACAGTGGTAGAATCCTGGTAGATCCTGCCCTGGCGGAAGAGGAAAGAGAAAAAATGGAAAAGATCTTCAGCAAGATCAAATAATCCATTCAACAAAACAATAACAAAGCCTTCACATCATTGTGAGGGCTTTTTTTGTTTCTTTACTGAAAAGTTTTGGGTCTTTTTACGACCGATACCCACAAAGCAAAACCGCTATGAAGAAATACCTATTGATGTCGCTTGCCTTTGCCTTGCTTAGTGTGCAAGCGTCTTGCCAATCCAACGATCGAAACAAGGAAGCCGAAAAAACGGCGCAACAAGAATTAACACCGGTGAAGGTACCGGCCGAGAATGGCCTGGAGAAAGCCTATTTTGCCAGTGGCTGTTTTTGGTGCGTGGAAGCTATTTACGAAAGTGTAAAAGGAGTGAAGGAGTCGTACTCCGGATACAGTGGTGGCCACACTGAAAACCCAACTTACGAATCCAGCAACACAGGCCGCACGGGTCATGCCGAGGCAGTCGAGATCATTTACGATCCTGAGGTAATCACCTTCAAAGACCTGGTGGACGTCTACTTCGGCTCTCAAAATATCACCCAGGTGAACGGCCAGGGACCCGACCATGGATCGCAATATCGTTCCATCGTTTTTTACCAGGACGCCGAGCAAAAAAAGATCATAGACGAAAAGATTTCAGCGATAGAAAAAGAAATTGGTGAAGGAAAAGTCGCCGCCCAGGTGCTGCCATTTCAAAAGTTTTGGCTGGGTGAGGCCTACCATCAGGATTTTGAGCGTCTCAATCCCAATCACGGGTATATTCGCAACGTATCCGTGCCCAGACTACTCCGATTCCAGAAGAAATTCCCACACCTATTGAAAGCGGAAGCCACTCATTAATAGCTTTTTTTGTAGCTTTATAGGACCTGCCACCCTAAAAATACTAGCTATGAAAAAGTTTTTACTGGCATTTATCGTTCTATGTTGTTTGTCTTGTGGAAAAGATGATGAGTCCCTTGGCGACCTCGTACTCGAAGTTGAAGTTGTAAATGTTAACTTGGAAGGAGCCCAGATCAGGTGGTTCGTCAATGGTGACAGGACACCTGAAGACGTATCATTTAAAGTAATGTTGGATGAATTCACCGCAGAAGTCGGCTATCGACAGACCGTCTATAATTTTAACAACCTTGATCAAAATACCGAGTATACGGTTACGATCATTGCCACTAGAACCGATGGATTGCAGCAGGCGCAAGCCGTTACCTTTACCACCCTGTTGAACACCATCTTCAATGGTAACCTCACCATCGACACCCAACAAAAAGCCGACGACTTCATATATACCGAAGTGCGCGGAACACTTTTTATTCGAGGGTCTGAAGTTACCGACATCTCCAATCTGGCGTCGCTGGTAATGGTGGAGGAGCTCGTTATTTATGATACCGATCTCGCCTCACTATCCGGCTTGGAGGGTCTCAATCGATTTTACAGAACAAGCCACAGCAGAAGTGGGATCACCCTATGGTTCAACGACGTTTTGACCGATGTTTCTGCCTTATCCGGACTGGCAGGCACTACGCTGGAATTGAGACTTCTGTTCAATCCATTATTGCAGGATCTCGAGGGATTGGGGCTCGCCGACATCGCCACAAAATTGGAAATAAGATCGACTCCTGTGAACGACCTGTCGTATTTCTCCAATGTCCGGGAATTGGACGATCTGTTGTTAACGGATGCCACTGAATTGCAAAGTTTTCAGGGGTTGGACAATCTCGAGAGTTTGTTTGAATTGGGGCTTTCCGGAGACCTGCAGTTCACCAATTTTGAAGGCCTCGAAAGCCTGAACCGCATTCGACGCTTTGTTGTTTTCGAGAATCTTGATTCCCTGGAAAGCTTCAATGGATTGGAGAACCTTGAAACCATTTTGGGAAGTTTGCAGATCAGAAATTGTAACAATCTTACGTCCCTTGCCGGGTTAAGCAGTTTGAGAAGCCTCTCCGGGTTCTTTAAGATATCAGACTGTCAGAACTTGCAAACACTTGCCGGCCCTCCCATGCTGAACAGCGTTGGCGGACCATTTTTTATAGAATCAATGCCCGCACTTACGGCTGTGGAAGGATTTGATGCACTCGTTACCATTGAGGGTGATCTAAACCTCACCAATTGCAGCCAGCTGGAATCGATCAATGGTTTTTCGGGGCTGCGAACCCTGGAGGATGTCAATATCACAGATTTGGAAAATCTAATGACCATAGAAGGATTTAGCAATTTGAATGCCCTCACCGACTTACGATTATTCAATTTACCGGTGTTGAACGACCTGCAGTGGTTAAATGGATTGATAAGAGTGAACAACGACCTTCAGATCTACGACGTGAATGTCTCAAGTCTCAACGGATTGAACGGCCTGGAACGTGTGCATAATTTGCTCTTGTACGATGTGCCCATAGCCGACTTGACCGGATTAGAAAACCTAAGTCTGGTGGAGAATCTGGACATTTCACAATGCTCCTCGCTCACTTCTCTGTATGGCATAGCACCAACGAATGATTTGGACCCCAACGACATTGGTACATTGAGTTTTCAGAATAACAGCTCGCTCACCGATTATTGTAGCTTTACCGATTACGTGAACAACGTGGTGTGTTTGTGGACCGCTTCCGGTAACGCGTATAACCCAACGAAACCACAGGTGGAATCCACAAGCGAGTGTAGTATCTAAATAAAAATTCTATTGGACGAAGAAGAGTTTTCCATTTTCAGACGATTTTCAACGTTGGAACAGGCGCTTGAACTTCAAGATCAATTGGAGGCCGAAGGTATCCAAACCATTATTGCCGACAATGTCCCACCCGTGGACATCAACTTCGGGGGAAGTACCCTTAACAATGAAATAGAGATCCGAATCGCACCCGACGATTTCCAAAAAGCAGAAGAGTTGCTGCTCCAACAGGCAGAGAATCTCGTTGACAACGTCGATCCGGAGCATTATTTATTTGATTTTTCTACGGAAGAACTCTACGAGGTACTCATTAAATACGACGAGTGGAGTGAATTCGACTACACCCTCGCCGCGCAGCTGTTGGAAAAACGTGGGGAACAGGTTGACGAGCAAACCCTCACTCGACTAAAAAAAGAGCGCATCAATGAGTTGGCCAGGCCCGAAAAAGGACAAAAAGGCTGGATCATAGCTGGCTATATTTTTGCAATTCTGGGAGGCTTTCTAGGCCTTATCATAGGATATGCGCTGTGGAAATCTAAAAAGACCCTGCCCGATGGAGACAAGGTTCCTTCCTATTCGGAAAACGACCAAAAACACGGACAGTACATATTTTTAATAGGAATGATCGTTTTACCCATTTCTATACTATCGAAGGCTTTTTTGATGCCATGAGGTCACTTTCGTGCCTTTAATTCAAAAATGAGCGGATATAATTTCTCTTTCAGTTCGTACAACCCGGTTTCGTTCTTCACCAGATCGGGAAAAACGTCATAAGGCGAGGCGTTATATTCATTTAAATATTCCAGGGTCAATCCTGCCTCGATCAACGCATTGACCACCTCACTCAACGAATGGTTCCAGCCATATTCTTTGCTTATCATCTTGGTTGCTCCGTCTTCGGCATAAGTCCCTTCGTATTCCTCATAGATCGCCTCTTTTTGTTGATAACTATACACCATCTTAGGAGGGTCTACCGTATAATCGAACATCCAGGCAATGGGATGGAACTCCGCCAAATAAAAACAACCACCTGGCTTGAGTCGCTCGGCGATCATCCTGCCCCAGGGACGCAGATCGGGTAACCAGCCAATGGTTCCGTAGCTGCTGAAAACAATATCAAATGTATCCGAAACGTGCGCGGAAGTATCCAACACATTACAGCGAACAAATCGAGCATCCAATTGCAATTCGTCGTTCAATTCACGCGCCAACTTGATGGCTTCGTCCGAAATGTCAACTCCCGTGCATCGGGCACCTAGTCGCGCCCAGCTCAAGGTATCTTGCCCAAAATGACACTGCAAATGAAGTAATGACTTACCGGAAACATCGCCCAGTGCGTTGCGCTCGTACATATTTAAGGAAGAGGCACCTTTCCTGAACGATTCAAGGTCGTAAAAGGGACTGTTGGAATGAACAGCGACTTTCTGATTCCAGGTCTCCCGGTTGGTTTCAAAGGCTTTCTTAAGATCCATCAAAGACAGGTTACACGTTGTAGTTGGGGGCCAGAACACGCTTCCACTCGGGATGTCGTTTGATGTAAGCCGCGACAAACGGACAAAGGGGCGCGATCCTCACGCCTTCTTCTTCGAGTAATTCCAACACACCTTTCACGAGATTGCTCCCTACTCCCCTGCCTTCAAGGCCCGTTGGCACCTCGGTATGGGTGAGATATACGGCGTCTTTGGCGCGGATGTAATCCACGAAAGCTGTTTTGCCTTCCACCAATGCTTCAAAACGTTTCTTGTCCGGATTTTCAGAAATTGCAATCACTGGGCTTCCTGATTATGTGATCCGTCGCAAAACGGTACGTTTCCGGTTTGCCCGCAACGACAAAATGCAGTATTCCTTTTCTTTTCCTCGGTACGCCCGTCACGATAGGTTACCACAAAGGGTCCACTCACCATTAATGGGCCATCTTCCAGTATCTCTACTGTAAATGGCGAAGTACCTGCAGACGACCCGACCAACTCCGTATCTCCCTCTCGATAGTATGACAAGGCACCACTGGGGCACCGATCAATGATCTTCATTAATTGCTCGGAGTTGGCTCCTTCGGCCTGTATCCAGGGTTTGTCTTTAGGCTTGAATACGTCCGGCATTCCATGGACGCATTTGGCGGAGTGGATACATAGCCCGGGTTTCCAGACCACCGTCACATCTCCATTGGTATATTCCTTCGTTTTTTCCATATTTTAAAAATACAAAAATTATGTGCGAACTCATAGTTTCCGTATTTTTACTGAAAACCAAACCGAATGAAAAAATTCCTCTCCCTGCTTCTGATGATCACCAGCCTATGGGCTTGTAAAGACGGTTCGACCACGACCACTGAAGCAACCCAAACCACCATCGAAGAAGTACCAAATAACCAGGATATGGATCCCGTGACGCGAACGGCATCAAACATCGCAAAGGCCCACGGTATTGATAATTGGAAGGATGTTAAGGAGATCAAATTTACCTGGAACGTGGATCGAGGCGAGCGACATTTCGAACGCCTCTGGACCTGGTGGCCCAAAGATGATATTGTTGAAGTGAGCACCGAAGAAGGTACTTTTCGATACCTGAGAACCGAAGTAAACGAAGTGCACCAAACAGCCGATCCGGAGTTCATCAACGACAGTTTTTGGTTACTGGCTCCGTTCCATCTTATTTGGGACGATGGGATCACCCTCCGGGAATCGAAGAATAAGGTGGCTCCCATCTCCGGAGATACCCTACCTATGCTTACACTTACTTATGGAGAAGTAGGTGGCTACACACCGGGAGATGCTTATGATTTTTACTACGGAAGTGATTACCTCATCAAAGAATGGGTGTTCCGGCAAGGCAATGATTCGGTGCCTACAATGGCAACTACCTGGGAAGATTATACCGACGTGGGTGGATTGATGATAGGTACGACTCATACCGATTCTACGCAAAGTTTTAAGATCCACTTCTCAGATATTTCAGTAAAAAAATAAAAACACCAACCACATTTATGTATCAAAACACCCTGGAATACGCCAAACAATGTGATCAGGAAGACCCCTTATCACCATTTCGGGACCGCTTTTTATTTCCCAAGGATGCTCAAGGCAATCCGCTGATCTATCTCTGCGGAAATTCATTGGGATTGCAACCCAGGTCAACGGCTACATACATCCAACAGGAACTGGACGACTGGGCGCGGTACGGCGTAGAAGGACATTTGGACGCACAACATCCCTGGCTCCCTTATCACGAATTTCTCACCGAGAATATGGCGACACTGGTAGGAGCCAAGCCAAGCGAAGTGGTGGTGATGAACAGCCTCACGACCAACCTCCACCTCATGATGGTTTCCTTTTACAGGCCCACCACCACACGCTACAAGATCGTGGTGGAAAGCGACGCCTTCCCCAGCGATAAATATGCCGTTGAGAGCCAGTTGCAGTTTCATGGTTTCGATCCTACCGATGGATTGATCCTTTGGAAGCCAAGAGCTGGCGAAGAACTGTGCCGTTTTGAAGACCTCGAGGCGATCATGGAGCAAGAGGGAGAATCCATTGCGCTCCTCATGATAGGAAGTACCAACTACTATTCCGGGCAGTCCTTTCCTTTGCGAAAGATCACCCAACTGGGCCATCGATATGGTGCCATGGTGGGATTCGACCTGGCGCATGGCGCCGGTAACATACAGCCCGATCTTCACGAAACAGGACCCGATTTTGCTGTTTGGTGCACCTACAAATACCTCAATAGCGGCCCGGGAAGTCTGGGCGGTTGTTTCGTGCACGAGCGTCACGCCAACAACGAGTCGCTCAAACGTTTTACAGGATGGTGGGGACATAACAAGGAAACACGTTTTAATATGCGTCACGAGTTTGATGCCCTCCCCGGTGCGGAAGGTTGGCAGCTTAGTAATCCGGCCATCCTCTCCATGGCAGCAATCCGTGCGTCTCTGGATGTGTTCATAGAAGCTGGGTTCGACAACTTGAGACAAAAATCGGTCAAGCTAACGGGGTTCATGGAATACCTGATCGACCAGTTGAACGACGACCGCATCAATATCATTACGCCTCGAAATCCGGACGAACGCGGGTGCCAGTTGTCCATTCAGGTGCGAAGTGCCGACAAGTCCTTGCACGACCGCCTCACCCGGGCCGGAGTGATCAGCGATTGGCGAGAACCGGATGTGATACGCGTGGCTCCCGCACCGCTGTACAACAGCTTTGAGGATGTATACGAATTTGTGGATCGACTGAAAAAAATACTAGATGAATAAGAACGATACGATATTGATCATAGGAGCCGGACTCTGCGGTACCTTATTGGCCCTCCGTATGGCTCAAAGAGGTTTCCAGGTACGACTTGTGGAAAAAAGACCCGACCTCCGGGCCGTCACCCAGGATGCCGGGCGATCCATTAACCTGGCGCTTAGTGACCGAGGGCTCCGAGGGCTCCGATTGGCGGGCGTGGAAGATGCCGCAAAAGAACTTTGTATTCCCATGCACGGACGCATGTTGCACGATAAGGAAGGGAACAAATTCCTGAGCAAGTACAGCGGACGAGAAAATGAATACATCAATTCGATCTCCCGTCCAGGACTCAATATGTTGCTGCTCGATACCGCCGAGAAACTGCCCAACATCGAATTGGTTTTCAATAAAAGATGTACAGGGGTCGATCTGGAACAAGGTAGCGCCTCTTTCGTAGACCACGAGAGCGGCGAAACGATCACCTACAACAGTACCGTGATCTTTGGCACCGATGGTGCCGGTTCGGCAGTGCGCAGAAGTATGTTCGATCATCGTAAATTTTTGTTCAGCTTTTCCCAGGAGTGGCTTACACACGGCTATAAGGAGATCACCATACCCCCTACCTCGAACGGCGGTTATCGCACCGATGCCGATGCCTTACATATTTGGCCACGTGGAAAGGATATGTTGATTGCCCTTCCCAATCTGGATGGTAGCTTTACCGTAACCCTTTTCCTTCCTTATTCAAACAGCGACTACTGTTTCGACAATCTAACGACTCCGGAAATGGTGACACAATATTTTACGCAGGAATTTCCGGATGCTGTGGCGCTCATGCCCAACCTGGTGGAAGAGTACTTCGAAAATCCCACCGGACCCCTGGGTACTATCCGCTGTTCTCCGTGGAGCTGTTACGGGAAGGTACTGCTCATGGGGGATGCCGCGCATGCCATCGTGCCTTTCTATGGGCAGGGCATGAATGCTTCCTTTGAGGACGTGGTGGTTTTTGATGAATTGCTGGATTCGCACACCGGAGATTGGCAATCCCTGTTCGCCAAATACGAAGCGGCTCGAAAAAAAGACACCGACGCCATAGCAACGCTGGCAGTGGATAATTTTCACGAGATGAAGGAGCACACTGCGAACGCACTTTTTCAGCAGAAAAGAAAACTGGAAATGGCTTTTGAGGCCGAGTTTCCCAACGAATATTACAGCAAATATTCGCTGGTTACCTTTAACGAACACATCTCGTACAGTGAAGCTCTTCTTAAAGGAAGAGCCCAAGACAAGGCAATACTCAATTTGTTGGACGACGGAAAACTTCCCGACGGCATGAGTCTTTCTGAAAAATTGAAGTTGGTCGCAATGGAAACCAAAGACATCCTGCACGACGACAGCATTGCATTTAACTAAAACCCACCCGAAAAAACAAAGCAAATGAGCAACAAGAGCAGATTAGTAGAGGGCAAGGCTACCCCACGGGGAGCCTATCCGCATGTAAAGCGCGCGGGCGATTTTATTTTTGTGAGCGGTACCAGTTCCCGACTACCGGACAACTCCTTCGCCGGTGTGCACCAGGTGGATGAAATGGGAACCATGCGCCTGGACATTCGTGACCAAACCCGGGCCGTTTTGGAAAACATTCGTGACTATCTGGCGACCGAAGGGGCCACGCTGGAAGATGTAGTAGATGTGACCAGCTTCTTGGTGAACATGAACGATTTTGCGGGTTACAACGAGGTGTATGCCGAATTTTTCAACAAAGAGACCGGACCGGCACGTACGACGGTTGCCGTTCATCAGTTACCCCACCCCAATCTGGTGGTGGAGATAAAGGCCATGGCCTATAAACCAAAATCATAGTGCCTACTGCCATGCAAAAGATTCTCAATTATATCGACGGAGTTTTTCAAGAACCTATTGGTGGTGGCTGGTTAGATAATTACGAACCGGCTACCGGGCAGGTATATTCTACGATCGCTAGTTCTTCTTCGGAAGACATTGCGGCTGCCTACAAAGCAGCGCAGGCGGCCTTCCCCTCCTGGTCAAACACCTCTATTGACGAACGGAGCAGGGTGCTGATCCGCATCGCAGACCTGATCGAACAAAACCTTGAGCGCCTTGCCGAAGCCGAAGCCAAAGACAATGGCAAGCCGTTGAGCCTGGCCAAAGCGGTGGACATCCCACGTGCTTCCAGTAATTTTCGGTTCTTCGGAAATGCCATCACGCAATTTGCCACGGAAGCACACGAGAGCGTAGGCCTCAATGCCATGAACTTTACGCTCCGTCAACCCATAGGAGTGGTGGGCTGTATCTCTCCCTGGAACCTTCCCCTATATTTGTTTACCTGGAAGATCGCCCCGGCCTTGGCGGCAGGCAATACCGTAGTGGCCAAACCCAGCGAGGTAACCCCAATGACCGCCTTCTTATTGGGCGAGCTTTGTACCGAGGCGGGACTACCACCCGGCGTTCTTAACATTGTGCACGGAACCGGGCCTTCGGCCGGACAGGCTATTGTGGAACACCCTTCCATCAAGGCGATTTCATTCACGGGGGGCACCCAAACGGGTGCTAGCATTGCCCGAACTGCAGCTCCCATGTTTAAGAAACTCTCCCTGGAATTGGGCGGTAAAAACCCCAACCTCATCTTTGCCGATTGCGATTACGAGAAAATGCTGGCGGTCACGGTGCGGTCCTCCTTTGCCAACCAAGGGCAGATATGCCTGTGCGGGAGCAGGATCTTTGTGGAGCGATCCATTTTTGAAACCTTTAAAAAAGACTTTGTAGAGAAAGTATCCCAGCTCAAAGTGGGTCATCCTTTCGATAGCGATTCCAACCTGGGCGCCTTGGTTTCCAAACCTCATATGGAGAAAGTACGATCCTATATCCAATTGGCGCAGGACGAAGGAGGCGTGGTTCTTTTTGGCGGGAACGAAGTAACTGTAGCGGGATATGAAGAAGGCTATTACCTGCAGCCAACGGTGATCGAGGTGTTTGATGATCAATGCCGGGTGAATCAGGAGGAGATCTTTGGACCTGTGGTTACGATCATGCCTTTTGATACCGAGGAAGAGGCATTGAGAATGGCCAATGGCGTTAAATACGGCTTATCGTCTACGTTGTGGACCAGCGATCTCAATCGCACCATGCGACTCTCCAAGACATTGGAGGCTGGCATTGTGTGGGTGAATACCTGGCTCCATCGCGATCTCCGCACTCCATTTGGCGGAGTGAAGGAAAGTGGTGTAGGCCGTGAAGGTGGTTTCGAGGCGTTGCGATTCTTTACCGAAGCCAAGAACGTCTGCATTCGCTACGAATAGTACAGGCACTACTTTTTCGACAATACCAGAAACTGCTTTTTACTTTTGGACATATTGGCCAGTACGAACTTGTCGTAGTCGAAGGTTCCCAGGTAAGGCCTGTAGATGGTCTTTCCTTTGTTTTCCTGAATAAGTTCGAACGTTTTCTCGCCATTTTCGTCGAATACCACATCAAATAGTGCCGTGGCAGTAAATAGACCACGTTTTACTTTTTTACGGCCGTCTTCCTTCTCCTTCACATTTTTTCCGGTATTGAGGAACACGTGCAACTCGTTGTCCAGCACGAGCGCGTTGTACGAAGGCTGACTGTCCTTTTTCAATATGGCGCGGCCCCACAGGATATTTCCTTCTGCATCAAACTTGATCACCAGGATGTTGTCGTAGTGAAATTGGGTGGTCGTGGACATCCCTCCATTCATTCCTCCACCTACCGTTACCTCGGTAATGTAAAACTGTTCAGCCAGGAGATAACTGTTACCATAGTCGTCCACCAGGGCGTAGTCCAGGTAATAATTGCTAAATTCCTTCTGCTTTTCCTTGAGGCGTTCGGCCCGGGCTTCCCGGTAAATATCGTCGTAAACGCTCTCCGGAAATGGGGCTTGCTTCAAGGCTATATTCTCGACCTCTGTACCATTGAAATTGTAGGTGAGTGCTCCTTTCATACGTGAGGAGCTTCGCTCCGAATAAAAGCCGAACAGTCGGATCATATCATGGGTTTGAGAGAACCGTAACTCATCGATAAAATTATCTTCAAGCGCCAGGGTGGTGGATGAATGGCCGGCCTCGGTGACCTTGTGGATCACATAATCGTAGTTGGCCTTTCCTTGCTTTCGGTCGCGTTTTCCACTTTTATAAAGTTTCCCCACAGTGATCACCTCCGCATCGTTGGTTACCACAAAATCGTCGAACTGAAAATAGCGATCTATTTCCTTGTAGTAGGACGTTTCGTAGACCAGATTCATGTCTTCATCGTACACCCGTATGGCATACGAATTGGTCTTGGCATTTACATTATCCACGGCGAATGCCAGAAATCGTCCATCGGGCGACCCACGGAAGTTCTCGTTGTGTTTCCTGGGACCTATGGAGCGATTCTTCGAGCCCCTGCTCCTTTTGGCAACGGCCGTGTACACTTTGGATTTTGAAAGTTTTTTGGTGGCCAGGTCGTAGGTATGGCAATAGACATCGCGGGTTTCCTTGTCTACCTTTTGTACGGTAAAAATGCGAGCGTCGATATCGGAAAAGGAAGTTCCCAGGTAGGATTCTCGTCGGTCGAGGTCGAGTTCCAAGTCGTTTTGCAGCTTATAATTGGCATCGAAACTACTTACCATCAATTCCTTCTTGGCCGATCGCACAGCGATGAGCGATCCGTCCTCCAGGGTGTATACACCTTCCAAACTACTTCCCCGCCGACTGTCTCGGAAGGGTTCGGTTTCGGTAACGTTGAAATAGGAACTTTGCGCAACAGCGGCAAATGACAAGAGGGAGATTCCAAGGCTAAGGATGAATTTACGCATGATCAATGGGGTATTGGAATTATAATTTTAATTTAACCACAATAATATAAAAGAAGTCGCTAAATTTAGCTTTTCAAGTGAAAACTTTATGAATTTAGATCTCACCCAAAAGAATGCCCTGGTTTGCGGAAGCAGTGCGGGTATTGGCAAGGCGGCAGCTATGGAATTGGCAGCTATGGGTGGCGGGATCACCCTGGTGGCAAGAAATGAGGAAAAACTAAAGGCGGTTTTGGCCGAGTTGCCCACCCCAGCGGGACAGCAGCACGATTACCTGGTAGTCGATTTTACGGATCCCGCTTCTCTCAAAGAGACGGTGATCGAGGCAACGCTTAAAAAAAATTATCATATCCTGATCAATAATACCGGAGGACCCAAAGGGGGACCTATTTTTTCTGCGGAAGTAGGAGAATTCACTTCGGCTTTTTCCAACCATTTGGTATGCAACCAGATCCTGGTACAAAATGTGGTTCCGGGAATGAAAGATGCCGGTTTTGGCAGGATCATCAATATTATCTCGACCTCGGTGAAACAACCCATCGATGGGTTGGGCGTAAGCAACACCATTCGAGGGGCTGTGGCCAATTGGAGCAAGACCCTGGCCAATGAACTGGGACCTTTTGGAATCACGGTGAACAATGTGCTTCCCGGATTTACGGCTACGGATCGATTGGACGATATTATTGGCAATGCATCCAAGCGCTTTGGAGGGTCCCGCGAAAAGGCCAGTGAATTTATGAAAAGCATCGTACCCGTAAGACGTTTTGCCGACCCCTCCGAGGTGGCCAATGCAGTGGCCTTCCTCGCCAGTGAAGCCGCCGGTTATATCAATGGTATCAACCTGCCGGTAGACGGGGGACGGACGAAAAGTTTGTAATTTTAGAGGAACCGCGCGAAGGATTGAAGCGGCATCCCCTGTAGTGCCATGAAGTAGAGCGAAGCTCACTTCATGACTACTTCAGGGATACAGCGGAAAGCCTGACCTTGTGCCGGGCACAAGGGCGCGCCCAACAGCTCAGCAGAACTATCGCTAAAGTGATGAAGACATGAAAAGAAAACTTCGAATCAACGGTCATTCGCATTTGCTTCCTTATCCGGAAGAGATCCCGCAATTCATGAAAGACGGGGGTATCTTTTGGGTGGACAAGGATCGAAAGTACATGCTTCAAAAGGATTGGAGCCGGCCAGTAACCGATTCGAGTTTTTTTCTGAATGAAAAGCTGGCCTGGATGGAGCGATTTAATATCGACCATGCCGTGGTGCTCAACCTGTCGCAGTTATACGGTAACGGACTTCGTGTGGAGGAAATGAAGAAGGCGCTGCGGTTTCAGAATGATTTTAATGCACGGGTGCAGCAGGATCATCCTTCCAAGTTTACCTGCGGATTTGTTGTTCATCCCGGCTTTGTGCGTGGAGCCCTCTGGGAGATCGAACGCTGTGTGGAAGAACTGGGCATGCAATTGTTGTGCTTGCCTACGCACTATATGGATACCATTGGTACCTGGCGATGCATTTTTGACGAAGAGAATGAACCTATCTTTGAATTGGCCAGCAAATACAACCTGGCCGTTGAGGTGCATCCGTACGACGGTGAAAAATTTATCAAACTGGAGAATACGGCCTGGCGCTTTCACCTGATCTGGATGCTGGCGCAGTGTGCCGATGCCTACCACTTCATGACCCTAAACGGCTATGCCGATAAGTTCCCGAACATGCGTACTTGTTTTGCCCATGGCGGGCAGTTGGCGCAGATCAACCTGGGGCGACGAATCCAGGGGTTTGACGGGAGGCCTGACCTTTTTGAGGGGAAGGTACACCCGCGTAAATCGGTTGGACATCCCAATATCTTCTTCGATACCCTGGTACACGACACGGGGTCGTTGAAACTGGTGATCGAGAACCAGGGTGCTCAACAGGTGGTCATGGGATTGGACGATCCTTATCCGCTTGGAGAAATGGAAAGCGAAGAGCAATCGTCCTACCCGGGTAAGATCCTCGATCTTGCCATGGAACGATCTATCCTCACACAAGAAGAGTGTGATGCCATCTGGGAGGATAATGTGATCCAATGGCTCTGTGGGAACGACGAAGAAGCAAAGACCCAATTGGTGAACCGAATCCTGGGTACGTGAATTTCTTGCCCGACCATATCGACGCCTATGCAGTGGCGCACTCCCAACCCGAACCGGAATTATTGCAACAATTGTCGCGGGAAACCTGGCAAAAGGTGCTGGCTCCGCGCATGCTGAGCGGGCATTACCAGGGACGTATCCTGAGCATGTTGTCGAAGCTGATAAGGCCTACCAACATTCTCGAGATTGGAACCTACACGGGCTATTCGGCCTTGTGCCTTGCCGAAGGCATGCGCGATGGCGGCTTATTGCATACCATCGATATCAACGAAGAGCTGTACGACCTGCAGCGGAAATATTTCGACCGCTCGGACTGGTCCGAACAGATTGTGCAGCACTTAGGAAATGCGCTGGATATTATCCCAAATCTGAAGGAAGATTTTGACCTGGTGTTCATCGATGCCGATAAGCGCAACTATCCCAACTACCTGGAGCTATTGCTGCCCCGACTCTCCTCCGGTGCCGTATTGCTAAGCGACAATGTGCTTTGGAGCGGTAAGGTGGTGGAGGCGCTGGACCCTCGTGACGAAGATACCCGAGCGCTTTTGGTTTACAACAAACAGTTGAATGAGGACCCCAGGCTGGAAACGGTCCTGCTTCCCATCCGGGATGGTTTGAGCGTGACCCGCGTGCTCTAAGGGGTAAATATCTTGTGCTTGATGGCGTAGATCACCAACCCTGTTCGATTTCTCAGGTTCAGTTTTTCGAAGATAGCGTTGCGATAGCCCTCGATGGTCTTGGGGCTTAGGAACATCACATCGGCAATTTCCTTATAGGTCATCTCGGTACAGGCATGTTTTATAAACTCCAGCTCGCGCTCCTTGAGCTCTGTTTGTGGATTGGATTTGTTGGAGAGTGAGTCGACGAGCACCTTGGTGACCGTGTTGGTATGATGAAAGCCTTTTTCGATCACCTCCAGCAGGGCATGGTGCAATTCTCCCTTCTTAACGTCTTTCATGAGGTAGCCCTTGGCTCCGGCACGCAGCATCTTGAGAATGACCGTTTCGTCTTCCTCTATAGACAAGGCCAATACTTTGATCTGCGGGTATTTTTCGTAAAGGATGGCCGTGGTCTCGATCCCGTTGAGTATGGGCATGTTCACGTCCATGAGGACCACGTCCGGGATATTCTTTGGATTGTTAAGCTTGTCGATCAACTCTTGACCATTCATGCAGGTATACAGCACGTCGAACTGTTCGAAGCCATCTACCAAACCGCCAATGGCCTGGGAGAGCAATGCATGATCGTCTACTACAACTACCGAATATTTCATAATTCTTCTTGTTTGTACGTTAAATAAAATTGTGTCCCCTCCCCTATCTTGGATGTTACCTCAACCTTGGCTTTGATGAGCTCAGCCCGGTTGCGAATATTGCTAAGCCCTATTCCGCTAAACTGGTCCATGAGGCTGGAATCGAAACCAACCCCATTGTCGCTCGCCTCGATCTTCAATGTTTGGTCATCGTAGTCCACCCGGACCTCTAATTTGGTGGCTTTGGAGTGTTTAATGGTATTGGTAAAGAACTCCTGGAGCATTCTGAAAATAACCACCTCGACCTTCTTGTCTAAGGTAAACGTCTCTTGAGAGAATTCCAAGGTTGCCTCCAGATATTTCATGCGGTTGAACCGCTCGATCTCCAGGGTAAGCGCTTCGACCATGGAGAGGGTTTTAAAGGTATCCGGATTGATGAGCTTGGAAAGGCTACGCAACTCCATCAGGCATTTACCGATGGTGTCGGAAGCTTCGTTAATGGCTTCTTCAGACTCATCTGCATTTTGCAACTGGATCTTTGCGAGAGTGAGCATTTGCCCGATATTGTCGTGTAATTCCCAACTAATATTGCGCAGGGTCTCCTCCCGAATTTCTACTTCGGCCTCGATGATCTCTTCCCTAAATCGATTCTCTGCCAATTCCTGCTGGCGCAGTAATTTGTTTTTTCTTTTCTGAAACAAGGCAAAAAGCAGCACGACCGTAAGGGCGAGTGCGAAGGCAATGACCGAAAAGATGATCAGAAATGATTGTAACTCTTTTTCGTCCATATAAAACCAATAATATAGCAACCGTAGAGGATCACATTAAGGCTCACCAGGGTGATGATATATCCGGCACCTTGAAAATCAAGGTACTTGGAAAGCGAGAACAGAGGTATCATCCCCACGCTAAACAATAGCAGCCCTGTGGATATCCAGAAACTCAGCTTGTACTTCACGATCAATACCTGATCGTCGTTGAGCAATTGATAGAAATGCAGTACCGTAAGTATGAGTACGAAAAGTGCCCCTGTGTTAAAGGTGTACCTATGATAGATGTCCCAGGGTTGAAAGATCAGGC
>JBCCHR010000002.1:0-28277 GCA_039028655.1 Bacteroidota bacterium | reverse complement strand
GCATACGATATTAGAAAAGGAAAACGATTTTTTTGGGGATTCAGTTTTCATGGTTGATTTGTATTTGGGCAGTTAAATATATAAAAAAACCTCAAAAAATCCGATGAAACGCAAAATAAATCGTTTAAAAACCAAATTTTAACAATTCGGATGTATTTTCGAGCCAACTCATATGCCCCCCATCCATGATTTTTATTTCTGAATTTGTTCTAGCAGCAATCCATTTGGAATCGCCAAGGGCGACTACCGGATCGGTATTTCCACAGAGCAGCACCTTCCTGCGCGGGAATTGGGCCAAAATATCGGTCAGATCCTTTCGGGCCATCATACCCCGGATCATGGCCGTGATCCCATCCGCTGAAAAGGAAGAGGCCTCTTCCTTGAGTGTTGCGATCTCGTTTGGATACTGTGTGCGCGATTCCGAAGTGAATAAGTTGGCGATCGCGGTATGCACAAATTTCTGTTTGTTCCTTGAAATGATCTCGAGGGCACGCCGGCGGTTGAGAAGCCGTTCTTTGGAATCGGCCAGCGAGGTAGAATTCAGTAAGAATAATTCATCCACTATGGCAGGGAATTGTTCGACCAGCGCCAGCAATACGTACCCACCCATGGAGTGACCAACGAAGCCCGCTTTTTCAATAGTAAGTTCGCGAAGCAGATCTTTGATCACCTCCGCCAGCAGTTCCATGGTATGAACGGCTGCCAGGGAATCGCTTCGACCGTGTCCCGGAAGATCGAGTGTGATCACGGTTCGATGCTTGCTCAGCTCCGGGATCAATCGAAACCATATGGTGGAGCGTTCCAGAAATCCATGGATCAAAACCAATGGTGGCCCGGTACCGGTTACCTGGTAAAAAACAGCGGCGTCTTTATAGTGATAAATCATTTGTCTATATTCGGAACCACAAATATCCAAGAATGAACCAACGCAGGCAAACCTTTATCACCGCATTTGCTCTCTTCTCACTTTTCTTCGGAGCAGGGAACCTCATACTCCCACCCTTTCTGGGACATAATGCAGGAAGCGGCTGGGTGTGGGTAGCGCTGGGTTTTGTGGTGTCGGCTGTGGTACTCCCCATTATGGCGATCTACGGACATGCGCGTTTGCAAGGCACTATGCTGGATTTTGCAAAGAAGGTATCTCCCGGATTTGCGTTGTTGTATGCCCTGATCGTCTATGCGATATCCAGTGCACTTCCATCGCCTAGAACGGCCTCGGTTACTTATGAGATGGCCATACAGCCGTACTTCGAATTATCATCCTTGTGGGTGAGTACGATCTACTTTGCCCTGGTGTTGGTCTTTGTACTCAACAGAAATCGAATACTGAGCATCATCGGAAAATTTCTCACTCCGCTTATCATTTTCATTCTTTGTCTCATCATAGTGTTGGGGGTGATCGGTGTCGAAAGTCCGATGCGGGCATCGATCTTCGGAAATACCCTCATCGCTGGCGTTCTGGAAGGCTATCAAACCTTTGATGCCATAGGAGGTGTCGTAGTGGGAGGTGTCATCGTGATCTCATATTCCCTTCAGGGAACCTATGATTATGCCGCGAAGCGATCCATGATCGGGCGTGCCGGATTACTCGCCGGTTTGGGTCTGGCCCTCATCTATGCCGGTTTGATCGCTCTTGGAGCCGTACACAGTGGAGCCATAGAGGCGGATAATCGGACCCAGCTATTGACCACCTTAAGTATCGACACCCTCGGCAATATGGGTACGGCTTTTCTTGCTGTGCTCGTGGCCCTTGCCTGTTTTACAACAGCCGTTGGTATTGTGACCGGAACTGCAGATTTTGTAAAAGGGATCTTTGGAAATTCGCAACGGGCCTATGTACTCACGGCTATATTTGGTTGTGTGTTGGGGGTTCTGGTTGGCCAGTTTGATGTACATTATATTATCGACGTGGCCTTGCCGGCCCTGATGTTCATCTACCCGATCACCATCGTACTGATCATACTCAACGTCCTTCCGGATCGATGGACCGCTCCCTTGGTTTTCCGTGGTACTGTGTTGGTGACCTTCCTGTTCAGTATTCCGGATTTTCTTGGGTTTCTTATTGCTGAAGAAAAGTTGGAAGGGATACGCCAGTTCATTCCATTAGCATCGGAGCATATGGGGTGGATGCTTCCTGCCTTGATCACCTTCTTTGTTTTGAATGCTGCTGAAGTAGGCCGGGCGACAGGAGTTCTGTCCAAAAAGTGACCATTAGGACCGTTTTCGATGAGAAATCTCTAAAACGAAAACGATGTCGTTTTTCAGCGCGCGAACATTGGCTGAAAAATAAGCACAAAATTCCTATCCGATTCCGCAATTTTAGACCCTTAAAATTGCGAAACACACAATTGAAACCGGGGTTTTTTGTGATATCCTCAAAGTGCTCATTTTTTGACATTTAATCATTGTTTTATGGAAACTAGATATCTAATTTTGTCGCTCATTTAAACAATTAATTATGGCTATTACGAAACAGTATTTAAAGACAAAACCTGTATGCAAAGTGACCTTTGTAGTGCCTGCAGAGGAAGCTGAAGAGGTGAACGTATCAGGAACATTTAACAATTGGACTGCAACACCATTGAAGAAACTAAAGAACGGTAACTTCAAAGGAACCATCGACATGGACAAGGATTCTTCTCACGAATTCAGATATGTGGTAGATGGAAACTGGATCAACGACGATCAGGCAGATGCTTACGCATGGAGCGACTTCGCCAGTGCTGAGAACGGCGTTCTCAATCTATAATTTGACCCTATAGATTTTAAAAGGCCTTCCATTTGGAAGGCCTTTTTTTATGAGTTCATAATATCTTCGATCTCTTCGGCTTCGATCGGAATATTGCGCATCAGGTTAAATGGTGCACCCGATTCCTGAACAACAACGTCATCTTCCAGTCGAATACCAAAACCTTCATCCGGCAAGTAAATACCAGGCTCGACGGTAAACACCATATTCGCTTCAATGGGTTCCCACAAAATGCCGTAGTCGTGGGTGTCCAATCCGATATGGTGGGAGGTGCCATGCATAAAGTACTTTTTATAGGCCGGCCAGTCTGGATTCTCATTTTGCACATCGGCTTTGTCGAGCAATCCCAACCCTAACAATTCGGAGGTCATAAGTTTACCCACTTCCACGTGGTACTCCTTCCACATAACACCTGGCACCAACATTGCCGTGGCGTCGTTCTTTACACGATTCACTGCGTCGTAAACAGCTCGTTGCCGTTCGGTGAACCGACCATTGACCGGAATGGTACGCGTCATGTCGCTGGAGTAATTGGCGTATTCGGCTCCCACGTCCATTAAGATAAGGTCGCCATCCTTGCACTGCTGGTTATTTTCTATATAGTGGAGCACGTTTGCGTTATTTCCGCTGGCAATGATGGGTGTATAGGCAAATTTCTTGGATCGGTTTCTTAGGAATTCGTGCAAGTACTCCGCCTCGATCTCAAACTCCCAAACTCCGGGTTTTACGAAGTCCAGGACACGCCTGAATCCTTTTTCTGTAATATCGCAAGCCGTTTGCAGGAGATCGATCTCGATGGCGTCTTTTACGGAGCGTAATCGTTGAAGGATCGGATTGCTTTTCGCCCAGCTGTGAGCCGGGAATTTCTCCTTGGTGGCTTTGATGAAACGTCCTTCCCGTGTCTCGGTTTCCACGTTGGCACGATAATGTTCGTTGGTGTTGAAATAGATGGTGTCGACCTGCGTCATGATCTCGTAAAACACCTTGTCAAATTCACTAAGCCAATACACCGTTGCAATACCACTTACCTCCAAGGCCCGTTTCTTGGTCAACTTCTCTCCTTCCCAAATAGCAATGTGCTCATTGGTTTCTCTTAGGAAGAGGATCTCCCGATGCTTCTCTTCCGGCGCACCCGGGAACAATACCAAAATACTTTCCTCCTGGTCCACTCCGCTGAGGAACAGAATGTCCCGAGCCTGTTCGAAAGGCATGGTGCTGTCTGCACTAATGGGGTAGATATCGTTGCTATTGAAAACCGCCAGACTGCTGGGTTTCATCTGGGCCATAAAGTTCTTCCGATTCTTGATATAGAGATTCCTGTCGACGGGATGGTATTTCATGTTGAAGCTGAATTTTGGTTTCTCCAAAAGTACAGATTTTGGGTAAATATCCCGACGAAACAGAGGATCAAATTAAGCGCGGTTGGGCACAGTTGCTACAGACGTGATTGCCTTGTCGATCCTGTTAAACTTCCCAAAAATAGTTTTGTTGTCCAACGGGGTTTCAGTAATTTTCCGATTCTTAAAAAACCATCCAATGAAAAAATTCATCCTACCCTTACTTTTTTCGGTTTCCCTTTTTGCTTATGCTCAACCTCCTGCCTCGACAGTAGCAGCCGTTGAGCAAGGGATCATTCAAAAAGAACAAATGGCCGGGAATTCGATTGTTAAGAACCTGCCATTCAAAAATATTGGCCCAACTGTGATGAGTGGAAGAGTGGTCGATTTCGCGGTAAATCCCCAGAATCCCACCGAGTTCTACGTGGGCTATGCCAGTGGAGGTGTTTGGCATACCGCTAATAACGGAACCACGTTTACCCCTGTCCTGGATAGCAGTCCAACCCAAAACGTGGGTAGCCTCGCGGTGGATTGGAAAAGTCGTACCATTTGGGTGGGGACAGGAGAAGTTAATTCATCCCGCTCATCTTATGCAGGCATTGGTTTATTGCAATCTACCGATAATGGAAAAACCTGGAATAACATGGGTCTGAAGGATTCCCATCATATCAGTAAGATTTTGATCAATCCATCCAATCCCAACGAGGTGGTGGTAAGTGCCGTAGGACATCTGTACTCCACTAATGAAGAGCGAGGTGTTTTTAAGACTATCGACGGTGGGAAGACCTGGAATCGAACCTTGTATGTGAACGATCAGAGCGGAATTATTGAAATGGACCGACACCCGAATAATTTCAACATCATATATGCCTCTTCCTGGGACAAGGATCGAAAAGCATGGAATTTCAGGGGGAGCGGCGATGGCAGTGCCATCTACAAGAGTACCGATGCAGGTTCCACCTGGACAAAGATTTCGGTGGAAGGCAGTGGTTTCCCAACCGGGGAGGGAGTGGGTAGGATCGGACTCGCAGTGGTGAACGAGAATATCGTTTATGCGATCCACGACAATCAATTCCGAAGAAAAGAAGAAGACAAAAAAGAGGACGAAAGCAATAGGTTGGAAAAGAACGACTTCAAAACGATGTCGCGGGAGGCTTTTCTGGAGTTGAGCGACAAAAAGTTGAACGCCTTTCTTCGTGGGAATGGATTTCAGCAAAAATATAAGGCGCAAAACGTGAAGCAAATGATACGATCGGGAAGTGCCGAGCCCGCCGATCTTGCCAAGTACCTCGAGGACGCGAACACCATGTTGTTTGACACTCCGGTGATTGGTGCCGAAGTTTACAAGAGTACCAATGGTGGCCGCACCTGGAAGAAGACACATGACGGCTACCTGGATGGTGTGTACTACAGTTATGGGTATTACTTCGGAAAAATTCACGCACACCCCAACGATCCGGATGCCATTTATATTTATGGGGTACCCATCCTCAAGTCTAAGGATGGCGGGAAGACGTTTTCTTCGATCAGCGCCGAGAATGTCCATGCCGATCATCACGCCTTGTGGATTGATCCCAATTTACCAGGACATCTCATCAACGGAAATGACGGAGGCGTCAATATAAGTTACGATGACGGAGAGAATTGGATGAAGTGCAACACGCCTTCTGTGGGGCAGTTCTATGCGATCAACGTAGACAATGCCAAGCCATACAACGTGTATGGTGGTCTTCAGGATAATGGTGTGTGGGTAGGTGCACATACGTACTCCGAAAATGTACGCTGGCACCAAAGCGGGCAGTATCCCTATGAAATGATCATGGGTGGTGACGGAATGCGCATCGAGATCGACAATCGGGATAACAATATCGTGTATACTGGATTTCAATTCGGGAATTATTTCCGATTGAATCGTGCCACCGGAGATCAAACGTATATCCAACCCAAGCATGAACTTGGGGAGACGCCATACCGCTTTAACTGGCAGACACCTATTTTACTAAGCTCTCACAACCAGGACATTCTGTACTACGGGGGTAATAAATTGATGCGCAGTATGAACCAGGGGAATTCCTGGGATGCGATATCCTTCGACCTTACTCAAGGAGGCAAACCCGGTAACGTAGCCTACGGGACCATTACATCGATTAGCGAATCGCCCTTCGAATTTGGTTTGTTGTACACGGGGAGCGACGATGGACTTGTTTACGTTTCAAGAAATGGAGGTGGCGACTGGAAGAAGATCTCCGATACCTTTCCCAAAGAACTTTGGGTAAGTCGTGTGGTAGCTTCTTCACATAAAAAAGCACGCGTTTACGTAACACTCAACGGGTATCGTTGGGACGATTTTAGACCCTATGTGTATGTGAGCGAGGACTTCGGGGCGAGCTGGAAATCGATCAGTAGCAACTTGCCGTTATCGCCCGTGAACGTGATTCGTGAGGATCCGGAAAATATGAATATTCTTTATTTGGGTACCGATAACGGGGCCTATGTTTCGTTCGATCGTGGAGATAGCTGGGAGAATTTTGCTGAAGGGCTACCCAATGTGGCCTATCACGATATCGTGGTGCAGCCGGAAGCCAAAGATCTGTTACTTGGAACCCACGGACGATCGATCTATCGCGGAGATATCTCTCTATTACAACAGATCTCATCCGAAAACGAGTCGGAACTTCTTGCAGGTACCTTGGGCCCCATACGGGCATCGCGACGTTGGGGAAGCACAGGATTCAATTCGTTTGGTGATCCGTTTATTCCCGAAATGGACCTTCAGTTCTACGCACCATCGGCTGGCAAGGCAACGATAACGATCTCCACCGAAGACGGTACCGAACTACAGAAGATGCAACACGATGCATCGAAAGGTTACAACCTTGCCAAGTACGACCTGTCTGTTTCAGAAAAAGGAAAAAAGGCATTCGAGAAAAATGGCGATGGGCTTAGCAAGGCTGGGAATGGCATGTATTTCCTGCCTAAAGGGAAGTATGTTGTGAAGATCGACAGTGGTGGCAAGACTGCCCAAACAGGACTGGAAGTAAAGTAGACTAAGGCTTTCCAAGGCTCTGTTGGCCGCAGGTCTCTGGGGTGGTTGCGGTATTTATAACAAATCTAAATAGCGAGTGAAAGGAACATAATAATTTGTCCTTGTTGCTTTTGAGCCGTATTTTTGTACTCGAAAAATTTGAAAAGGAACGCAACATGGGAATGATCTCTTCTTCCATTGCTCGAAAAGTTGCCATGGCACTTTCGGGTTTATTTCTCGTATTTTTTTTAGGACAACATTTTACTATCAATCTCACCTCGGTCATCGCACCTGACACTTTCAACAGTTGGTCTCATTTTATGGGGAACAACGGTTTTGTTCAAGGGGTCTTACAACCCGTTCTCATTGTTGGAGTCGTATTCCACTTTGTGATGGGTTTTATTCTGGAGCTAAAGAATCGCAAGGCGCGAAAGATTCGATATGCTTCTTACAAGGGAGGTGCGAGTGCCAGCTGGGCGTCGCGTAACATGATTATTTCCGGGTTGGTGATCCTTGCTTTCCTCGTATTGCACTTTTACGATTTCTGGGTGCCGGAGATCGTGCACAAGTATATTGAATCCCATCCATTGGACCCTACGCGTTATTACGGAGAGACCATTGAGAAGTTTGAAAACCCGGTGCGTGTTGGACTCTATGTGATTTCCTTCGTACTACTAGCGGTTCATTTATGGCATGGTTTCGCCTCTTCTTTCCAGAGTGTGGGCTTCAACAATAAATACTCAAAAGGCCTGAAAGGATTTACCAAAGCCTATGCGATCCTGATTCCTGCCGGATTCATTTTTATAGCATTGTACCACCACTTCAACCACCTAATGAACTAAAAGCGATTGTTATGAAATTAGATTCTAAAATACCTAGCGGTCCTTTAGCCGACAAGTGGACAAAACACAAGAACGAGATCAATCTCGTGAACCCGGCCAACAAGCGAAACATCGATGTCATAGTTGTGGGAACAGGTTTGGCAGGTGGTAGTGCTGCGGCAACCCTTGCCGAACTGGGATACAACGTAAAAACTTTCTGCTATCAGGATTCCCCTCGAAGAGCGCATTCGATCGCGGCTCAGGGAGGGATCAATGCTTCCAAGAACTACCAGGGCGACGGGGATAGTGATTACCGTCTTTTTTACGATACCGTCAAAGGAGGGGACTATCGCTCCCGTGAGGCCAATGTGTATCGCCTTGCCGAAGTCTCAGGAAATATTATCGACCAATGCGTCGCACAGGGAGTTCCCTTTGCGAGAGAGTATGGCGGACTTTTGGACAACCGTTCGTTTGGAGGCGTTTTAGTGTCACGAACCTTCTATGCCAAAGGGCAGACCGGTCAGCAGTTATTACTCGGGGCCTATTCGGCCATGAACCGGCAGATCAATCGTGGAAAAATAAAAGCATTTAACCGGCATGAGATGCTGGACATTGTGAAAGTGGATGGCAAGGCTCGGGGTATCATTGCCCGAGATCTTGTGACCGGACAAATTCAGCGACATTCTGCCCACGCCGTTGTTCTTGCGACCGGAGGCTATGGGAACGTGTTCTTTTTAAGTACCAATGCGATGGGAAGTAATGTGACGGCTGCATGGAAGGCGCATCGCCGTGGTGCCTACTTCGCCAACCCATGTTTCACGCAAATCCATCCCACTTGTATACCGGTTTCCGGAGAAAATCAATCCAAGCTAACCTTAATGTCGGAGTCGCTTCGTAACGATGGTCGCATTTGGGTTCCTAAAAACCTAGAAGATGCCAAGGCGATCCGCGAAGGAAAGAAGAAACCTACCGAACTCAAGGAAGACGAAAGAGACTATTACCTGGAACGACGATATCCTGCCTTCGGGAACCTGGTACCTCGGGATGTGGCATCAAGAGCTGCCAAGGAGCGTTGCGACGCCGGATTTGGAGTGAACAAGACCGGAGAAGCGGTCTATCTCGATTTTGCTGCAGCCATCGAACGTTATGGAAAAGAGCGGGCCTTGACCGAACATATCGAGAACCCCTCTCCAGACGAGATCCGTACATTGGGAGAACAAGTGATCGAAACCAAATACGGAAACCTCTTCCAGATGTATGAGAAGATCGTGGATCAGAATCCATATAAAACACCTATGATGATCTATCCAGCTGTGCATTATACCATGGGAGGTCTTTGGGTAGACTACAACTTGCAAACAACCATCGAGGGCTGTTATGCGGCCGGTGAGGCCAACTTTAGTGATCATGGGGCCAACCGATTGGGAGCAAGTGCCCTCATGCAGGGATTGGCCGATGGATATTTTGTGCTGCCCTACACCATTGGGGATTACCTCTCGCATGACATCCGTACGGGTCCGATTTCCACAGAAACACCGGAGTTTGTGCAGGCCGAGCAGGATGTGAAGGATCGCATCGAAAAGCTCATGAGCGGTACGGGACAACATACGGTGGACTATTACCACAAGAAGCTGGGTAAGATCATGTGGAACAAATGCGGAATGTCCAGAAACGAAAAAGGACTTTCAGAGGCTATTGAAGAGATATCGGCCCTTCGAAAGGATTTTTGGGCCAATGTAAAGGTTCCCGGCACGGCCAACAGCATGAACCCTGAGCTGGAAAAAGCAGGACGGGTAGCCGACTTCCTTGAATTGGGAGAGCTTTTTGCCAAAGATGCGCTGCAACGTAATGAATCGTGTGGTGGTCACTTCAGAGAGGAAAGCGTGGAACAAAGCGGTGAGCAAAAAGGCGAAGCGCTGCGAGACGATGAGAACTTCAAGTATGTGTCGGCGTGGGAGTACAAAGGAGAGCCCAAGGATGCCGAATTGCACCGAGAGGATCTTGTTTTTGAGAATATTGAGCTGAAAACCAGAAGTTATAAATAAAACGCTATGAAATTAACTTTGAAAATATGGCGTCAGGAAAACGCCTCGGCAAAAGGAAGCATGAAGACCTACCCGATCGATAATGTGGAGGGGGATATGTCGTTCCTGGAGATGCTGGATGTGTTAAATGAAGGATTGATCAGAGATGGGGAAGACCCCGTGGTTTTCGATCACGATTGTAGAGAAGGTATTTGCGGTGCTTGCTCATTGATGATCAATGGCGAACCTCACGGGCCGGATCGTTTGATCACAACCTGTCAGTTACATATGCGTAAGTTTAACGATGGAGATACCATTGTGATCGAACCTTTTAGAGCACAAGCTTTTCCAGTGATCAAAGACCTGATGGTCGATCGAAGTGCGTTCGATCGTATCCAACAAGCCGGAGGATACATTTCGGTGAATACTTCTGGAAACACCATCGATGCCAATGCGATTCCGGTCAACAAAGAGGACGCCGATATGTCCTTCGAAGCCGCTGCATGTATTGGATGCGGTGCTTGCGTGGCTGCTTGTAAGAATGCCAGCGCCATGTTATTCACCTCGGCCAAGGTAAGTCAGTACGCGCTGTTGCCACAGGGAAAGGTGGAAGCTGCAACCAGGGTCCTCAATATGGTAGAGCAAATGGATAAGGAAGGTTTTGGAAATTGTACCAACACCGGTGCCTGCGAGATCGAATGTCCAAAGGGAATTTCCCTTGAGAACATTGCGCGAATGAACAGAGAATACCTTTCGGCAAGTATCAAATAAATTCAGATAAGATAGAATCAAAAATCCCGGGGAGCTCCCCGGGATTTTTTATATCGCTTTTTTGCCTGTATTCTCCATGTACAGCGGACTTATCTTTTCGTTGAGGTTCTTCAGGATGATCTGCACGAACATATTCACGTCGTACGGTTTGAGAATGATGTCGTTCATCCCTGCTGCGTAGATCTCGTTTCGCACTTCTTCGATCTCCACAGCCGTAAGTGCCAGGATAGGCGTCGTATTGTCCATGGTACGAATTTCCCGCGTTGCATCGAACCCATTCTTTACCGGCATGTTGAGGTCCATCAGGATGAGGTCGAACGATTCCCGATCCACAGCTTCCACAGCTTCCACACCGTTTTCAGCAATAGAACAGATTACCCCATTCTTTTCAAGGATCTTTTTGGTCACGGTTTGATTAATGCGATTGTCTTCCGTAATGAGTATTTTCTTTCCTTCCAGCGAAACCACGTCCAACACTTGTGTTTGCTGTGGTTTTTCCAATTCCTGGGAAACTTCATAGGAGAGATCGAATGAGAAGCAGGTTCCCTTATCCAATTCACTCTCTACCGATATCTCCGAGTTCGACAGTGCTAGCAGTTTCTTCACGATCGGAAGTCCAAGTCCTGTTCCCTGATAGGTGTAATTGATCGATTCGAGTTGCGAGAATTCATCAAATATCTCTGCAAACTTTTCCTTGGCAATACCCATTCCGGTATCTTCCACAGAAAATGCGATCGATACCATGCCATTGTTAAAGCCGGCAGGACGAGCCCTTATGAAGATATGGCCGTCCTCCGTAAATTTACAGGCGTTGCCCACCAAATTCATCAGGATTTGCGATAGTCTTATGGAGTTACCCCTCAGCAAATGTGGTACTTCGTCGGACACACGCAGGTGTATTTTATTGTTATTCTGAAGGCGCATGTATTCGAAAGAGGCGGCAATACTCTCAAACAGTTCTCTTAGGTTAAACACGTTGGAATCGTCTTCCACAGTATTCGAATCGATCTTATTGATCTGGAGTACATTGTTGATGAGGGCCAGCAGATAGTCTGCTGAAAATTTGAGCGAGCGCAGGTCCTTAACGTGGCTTTTGAGCGCCTTGTCTTCCAACAGGATGGTACTCAATCCGATCACACCGTATAGTGGCGTACGCAGCTCGTGGCTTACCGTCGAGAAGAATTTACCCTTGGCCTTTGCCAGGCGTTCCGATTCGCGTTTGGCAGCCAGGTATTCGTGGTTCTTGATCTTCAATAGCTGTACAAGCTTTTTTCTTCTTCGGAATGCATACAGGATACCCAGGAATAACAGCACAGCGCAAATGGCAATACCGGTAAGTATGATATTGAGTCGCTTTTGGTTGGCCACTTTTTCCGATTGAAGCTTATTATCGAGCTCTGCAGCCAGCACATCTTTGCGATATTCGGCAATCTGAAATTTGGCCAACAGCGTTTCGACTTCGGCGGTGGTAGTGCTTTCCACATTTTGCTCGAAATATTCTTCGTAGTTCAATCGAACCTGATAGGCTTCGGCATATTTTTCCTGCTTGTATAAACTCTCGCTATACAGGCCATACGCATCTTGCAACTCCACCGTGAGCCCTATTTTCTTGGCTTCTTTGATGGCGCGCGTAAGGTAGATGTCGGCCATCTTATAATTTTCCTTGGTGAAGTAATATTCAGCAAACAAATTCTCCACCCCCACACTGTAGGAAGGATGGCTCCCATATTCCCTTAGTTCTTTGGCTTTGATAAGATGCAAAAACGCCTTGGAGTAATCTTCGGCTTCCATAGCCGTAAGAATGGTATTGTAATGGGCATTGGCCAGTCCCACCGAGTCTTTGATGCGTTTGAACAATCGAATGGACTTGGTGTGATATTCCAGAGCAGCAGGGTAGTTGCTTTCCAGAATGGCCAATAGATTGGCTTTGTCCATGTTCAGGGTGGCCATGGCGGTGTCGTTTTCGGATAAAATGGCAAATCGTTCCGATTTCTCAAAACTGTCCATGGCAGGCACGGTATCGTTCAACGCCAGGTAGTCGTAACCCAACAATCGGTAACCGCGATGAATGTTATAGGTATCGTTGGCCGACAAGGCCTTTTTGAGCAATGAAATATTAACCTCAAGGGATTTTTTATACTTTCCTTCAAAATAAAAGGCATTGGACGAATCCACCAATTGCTGGAAGTTCTCCTTGATAGGGTTTTGAATAAGCGAACTGGTCTCTGAAATAGCGCTAACGTCCTGAGCACCAAGAGAATAGTAGGCAAATAAGATAGTCAAGAAACAATATTTTCGTATCATTTCCGGGGGTTCATATATAGATTAAGGGCCTTGCAATGTACACATTTTGATTTAATTAGCTAATTTCAATCCATTTTTGTAGTAAATTTCTTTACCCCTACCTTTATCCAATGATATCCAAATTACCCAACGTTCCAACCAGTATTTTTACCATAATGAGCAAAATGGCCGCGGATCACGGGGCCATTAACCTCTCGCAGGGTTACCCTAACTTCGATAGTGATCCTGTCCTTATCGAGGCGGTCCATCGCGCCATGGTGGACGGGCATAATCAATACGCTCCGATGGGGGGAGATCCCGGGTTGCGACAGCAAATCGCGTCCAAAGTTGCCATGCTCTATGGAAGGCAGTACAACCCCAATTCCGAAGTTACCATCACCGCTGGGGCAACGCAGGCCATATTCACAGCCATTTCTGCCCTGGTGCACGCTGGTGATGAGGTAGTCATCTTCACACCCGCCTACGATTGCTATGAACCGGCCATACGCCTTATGGGGGCCAAGGCCGTTCCCGTTCAATTGAAAGCGCCTTTCTATGCGCCCGACTGGGAGGAGGTAAGGTCGCAGATTGGCGAACGTACTCGAATGATCATCGTAAACTCTCCGCATAATCCGAGTGGCATGGTTTTTTCTGAAGAAGACATGCGCCAATTGCAAGACATTGCAGAACAACACGATCTTTGGGTGATAAGTGACGAAGTATACGAGCACATCATATTCGATGGTATTGCACACCAAAGTGCAGCACGGTTTGAACAATTGTCCCATCGCACGGTCATTACTGCTTCCTTTGGCAAAACTTTTCACAACACTGGTTGGAAAGTAGGATATTGCCTGGCCCCGGAACCACTCATGAACGAATTTCGAAAGGTGCATCAATACAATGTTTTTTCAGTCCATCATCCCGTGCAAAAGGCGCTGGCCGGGTATCTCGGGAATCAGGAGAACTATCTAAAACTACCGGGATTCTATCAGGAGAAGCGAGATTTCTTCAATGCGCTGTTACGCAAATCGCGCTTTAAGATCAAACCATCGCAGGGGACCTATTTCCAACTCCTGGATTTTTCAGAAATAACAAAAGAAGGAGACATCGCCTTTGCCGAAAGGCTCACCAAGGAAAAAGGAATCGCCACCATTCCCACGTCGGTCTTCAATAATAACGGAGAGGATTTTAAGCAGATCCGTGTGTGCTTTGCCAAAAAGAATGAGACGTTGGAAGCCGCTGCACAAATCCTTTGTGATCTGTGAGAGAGGCTGTTTCCTAAAGGTTTTCCTCTAAATTCACGGCACTTTAATCCCATTCAAATTGTTTTAGTCTGTAGTGCTTTTTTCATATCTTGTCACGTATGAGTGAACCACTTTTCGACGCGATTAGAAATCAGGATTTGGCTGGGATATCCCGCTTATTGGAAGCGCATCCGGATTGGATCAAAACCCAGGACCAACGTGGATCGACCCCCTTGTTGTTGGCTACCTATTATGGTAACAAAGAGGTGTCCGATCTTTTATTACAATACCCTCAGGACGTGAATGCCAGGGATGCATCCGGAAATACAGCCTTGATGGGCGTTTGTTTCAAAGGCTATGTGGAAATTGCCCAATCGCTCATCGATCGTGGTGCCGACGTAAATTGTACCAATTTTAATGGAGCTACTGCCCTGATCTTTGCCGCCACGTTCAACAGGGAGGAGATGGTACGTTTGTTATTGGAAAACGGTGCCGACAAGGAACTTCGCGATGATAGCGGTAATCGTGCACTGGAACACGCCAAGCTCCAGGGACTCACACCTTTAATCGAATTATTGAGCTAGCCATTTGGATACTTTAGCCATTACGATCGTTCAAAGTCACCTGCACTGGGAAAACCCGGAGGCCAATCGCGCCCATTTTACCAGTCTCATTGAAGGCCTTCAAACGTCCACCGATCTCATTGTGCTACCGGAAATGTTTACCACAGGATTTACCATGAATGCAGCACCTCTGGCCGAGTCCGACGACGGCCCAACCTTGCGATGGATGCAGCAAATTGCTACCCAACACGATTGTGCGGTTACGGGCAGCGTCATTATCAAGACCGATGGCAACTATTACAATCGCCTGTACTTTGTGCACCCCGACCAATCCATAGAGCGGTACGACAAGCGGCATACTTTTACGCTGGCCAAAGAGCATGAAATCTATACGGCAGGCATCCAACAACTAGTGGTCGACTATCGAGGATGGAAGTTGCTCCCCTTGATCTGTTACGACCTTCGATTTCCAGTATGGGCCAGAAACACAATGGACTACGATTTACTATTGTACGTGGCCAATTGGCCTAAGGTACGCGTATCGGCCTGGGATGCATTGCTAAAAGCACGGGCGATCGAAAACATGTGTTATTGCGTGGGTGTGAATCGAGTAGGGCTGGATGGCAACGGCTACGAATATACGGGGCATTCGGCGGTGTACGATGTTTTGGGGACTCTTATTTCTTCCTCGGAATTGGAACAGGAATTCGTGGAAACGGTGCAACTCTCCAAAGATCACATTAACACAAACAGGTCAAAGCTGCAGTTCTTGCAGGACCGGGATTCCTTTACTTTAGACTAAAGGTCTCATTAACGAAGAAATTGGGTCTTATGTTGATCTGTTTCGGAAAGTAGACCACCTGCTCCGGCTTTTCATTCCGCAGGAAGTTCCCCGTATCCCACTTCCCATTTTCGTTGGTGTCGTAAACGATTCGAAAGTAATAATCGTCCGGCCCCAAATAGTTGAAGTACAACTCCTCATTTTCGGTGAGATATCGGGTGGCAACCACCTCGTATTTACTGCTCACCAGCTCTACAATGATGGGATATTTAGGGACATTGAGCAGGGTCATCCCCAATTCGCCATAGTCCGACACCTCCTGGGTTCGAATAACGTAGTTGAGGGTGTCGTGGGTTTGCTCGAAGAAATCGGTGAAAGCCTCCGGGAGGAGCTGGATATTATAGAGCTGCTCATCGGTCTTTTCAAATTCAATCGAGGCAATGTTATAGTAGGGATCGATGGATGCAGAAGCGGGAATAACCAAAGAATCCTTGTCCAATACCTGGATCTTTTCCGCGCTGAAGCGCACCAGGGGTGTGTTGAATTGCAGCTTCACCGTATCTCGGGGGATCATCGTTGTCGCGCTCAACCGCTCCACTTGCAGCGAATCGGCAAACAGGTCTCTTATTTTTACGATCACCGAATCTTCCACCATACGGTTCCTCGTCATAAAGTAGAGCGTGTCGGTTTGTTCCGGATCGAAGGGAGGGTCGAAAAAGTAATGGAGGGTGTCCTTTTTAAGGTCGTGGAAGGTCGTGGATCGATAGCCTTCCGGCAGCTCAAAAAGTGGTCGAACTTCCAGTGAATCTGCGATACCCTCATAGCCAAACACGATCCGTTGCTTCATGTTGTGATTGGGCCTGGCAATCTTGTATTCAGGGATCTCCCGAAACATCGATATTTGATAGCTGCTATCATTGGGGGTGGAAATATACCCCTCCACAAAGCCGATCTTATCTTTCTTAGGTTCGAAAATGTAGTTGTTGATCTCTTCCTGTAACGCGATCATCCGATAGGTGCCTTCCTTGAGATTGGTAAGTTGGAATTGATGGGTGCTATCCCTGGTCGTCGTGATATACGTGGGTTTTTCAGAAAAAATAATACTATCCGTATAGGCCTCATTGATCTCGTACAACAGGATGGTAGTAGTTCCTTCCGGTTGTGCCAGCAGCGCGTCATCGATCCGGCCTTGAACCGTGAGGCTATCGATGTATGAGCCCGTGGAAAAGATGTATTTGTAATACTCAAACTCGTTCTCTTCATTATTGTCCACGATGCTTTTCCCAAAATTGATCGAGTAGGTTGTATTTTCCAGCAGGGTGTCCTGTATCTGGATCTTTAAGATCTTAGAGGTGCTCAACGGGGTAATGAGCGGTTGGTATTTCAGGGGCGGAGAAATGATGAGGTTTTGCTGCAGATCTTTCAACTTGATGTATTCGTCAAAATAGATCCTGATCTCGTCACCGGTAAAGTTGGTCGTATAGTTTTCGGGGACACTTCGCACGATCACCGGGGGTACAGAATCCCTCGGGCCACCGGATGGTGTTCCTCTCTTCGCGCAATTCGAGAACATCAAGAGACAGACAAACACCACTACGATATGTCGAAGGTCCAACTTCATTGACGCAAAAATAGGGATTCTAACTCAGGCAACGGCAATGGTCGCAACACTTAGTGAAACGTTTTCATTTTTTAGCAATTGTTGTGCGCAGATTTCCAGGGTAGCCCCCGTGGTTACAATATCGTCGACCAACAATATATGTTTGCCAGAGATGTTTTCTTCGGAAGACATTGTGAACGCTTCGGACGATCCGTAGCGTTTGAAACGTTCCTTAAAAACCTGCGATGGGGTATGGGTTGGTTTCAGCAGAACCGAATCATTGAACGGTACTTTCAGTGCCATGGCGATCTCCTTTCCAAATCCAGTAACCTGGTTATAACCGCGTTGTTTTAGTTTTTTGCGATGAATTGGGACGGGTACCACCAGGTCGATATCCGTAAAGTCCGGATGATCCCTAAGTTCATGGCCAAGCCACTTTCCGAAGAAATAAGAAATATCTTCCTGGCCTCGATATTTTAGATTATGCAGCAGTTGTTGCGTGATTCCTTTTTTCTGAAACTGAAGTAGCGAGGTCGCATTTTTAAAGGGAACACGCCCATAGAAGATGCGTTTCATTTCGTCACTTCCGGAACGATGATGACACAGTATTGAAAGATTATTCCTACATTGCGTACATATCACTGTTTCCGATTTGAGTAATGGAGACCTGCATCCGCCGCAAATCCTTGGAAATAGGAGATTTAACATAATTTAGATATTTTTACCATTTCGTAAACGCGGGGAGCTTTAGGAGTTTTCTACATTTGCGCAACAAACCTAAATCTAATTTAATAAGAAAGTTATGAGTAACGAGAATAATAACATGAAGTTTAAGGTGTTAGTGGGCTTACTATCAGCTATGTTGATCGCCCTTGCCGTGTATACGGTCTCACTTTACAACGACAGCAAGAACACCCTCACTGGTCTTGAACAACAAAAATCTGACATTGAAACTGAACTACAGGACCTGATCGCCAATTACGACGAGGTGATCCAGGAAAATGAACTAAAAGACAAGGATCTTTTGGCCGCACGGGAACGAATTAGCGTATTGCTGGATTCGGTGAAGACTGCCGAGGCCAACCTTGCTTTGATACAACGATATAAGCAGGAAATTGGTCGCTTGAAAAGCGAGCGAAGAATGCTCTTTAAGCGTGCCGACAGCCTGGTGGCGGCCAATCAGTTACTGGCCGTACAAATGGACAGCACCACCACCATTCTTAACGAGACCATTCGCGTGGTCGATTCGGTTGGAGAAGAGAACATTGCTATGGCCGAAACCTTGAAAAAGGGATCTGTCGTCAAGGCCATCAACCTGAAGGGTGATGCCGTGATCGTTAGAAAAAGTGGCAAGATCGTTGATACTCAGCGATCCAGTCGTGCCGATAAGATTAGAAGCTGCTTTACCCTGGCACCCAACATCATTGCCGAGAAGGGAGACCGCCTCCTCTTTATCCAGGTGATCAACCCAAGCAACAACCTGTTGGGTCAAAAAGCCGTGATGGAGTTTGAAGAGGGAACGCTTAATTACAGCGCCACCACCAAGGTGTTCTACGAGCAGGAAGAACTGGACGTTTGCGTACTGGTAGATGCCGAGGAAGACGACTTAATTGAGGGCCGTTACGTGATCAACGTTTTTGATGGAGCGACGCAGGTGGCTACGACCGCCATGGTGCTGAAATAGTACCGTTTAAGATTACCTTAAAAAAACCAATACCGCTGCGATGTTATCGTGGCGGTTTTTTTATTTTTGCGCATGGCAAAAAATGAAGATCAATTCAAGAAGGTAATATCCCATGCCAAGGAGTATGGATATATTTTTGGTTCCAGTGAGATCTACGATGGATTGAGTGCAGTATATGACTATGCTCAGAATGGAGTCGAACTAAAGAAGAATATCCGCGAATATTGGTGGAGAAGCATGGTGAATATGCATCAGAACATTGTTGGTATCGATGCTGCCATATTGATGCACCCTACTACCTGGAAAGCATCGGGACACGTTGATGCCTTTAACGATCCCCTGATAGATAACAAGGATTCCAAAAAGAGATACAGAGCCGACGTACTCGTTGAGGACTATGCCGAAAAGCTACGCCTAAAGGCGCAAAAAGAGATCGACAAGGCCAGGAAGCGTTTTGGAGATGCCTTTGACGAAGAACAGTTTGTGACCACTCACCCACGTGTTGTAAAGTATCTGGAAGAAAAAGACCAGGCGCTTTCCAGATTGGCCAGATCGTTGGAGAACGAAGATCTAGACGATGTGAAAGCCTTGATCGAAGAGTTGGGCATCGCAGATCCGGAGACTGGCTCAAGAAACTGGACAGATGTTCGACAGTTCAATCTGATGTTCGGAACCAAGTTGGGTGCCTCGGCCGATTCGGCCACCCACCTCTACCTGCGACCCGAAACGGCTCAAGGTATTTTTGTGAACTTCCTGAATGTTCAGAAGACCGGACGTATGAAGATTCCATTCGGTATTGCCCAAACCGGGAAAGCTTTCCGGAACGAGATCGTGGCGCGACAGTTCATTTTCAGAATGAGAGAATTTGAGCAAATGGAAATGCAATTCTTTGTGCGACCCGGCGAAGAACTCAAATGGTACGAACACTGGAAAGAATCCCGCCTTCAATGGCATTTGTCATTGGGTATGGGAGAGGAGAACTACCGATTCCACGACCATGAGAAACTGGCGCACTACGCCAATGCGGCAGCCGATATCGAGTTTAAGTTTCCGTTTGGTTTCAAGGAATTGGAAGGAATTCATTCCCGAACCGATTTCGATCTCAAGGCGCATGAAGAATATAGCGGTAAGAAGCTACAATACTTCGATCACGAAATCAATGAGAGCTATACGCCCTATGTTGTGGAAACCTCTATCGGGTTGGATCGCATGTTCCTGGCCGTGTTGAGTCACTCCTTACAGGACGAAACCCTGGAGGATGGCTCCTCAAGAGTGGTCCTGAAATTACCTGCCGTACTGGCTCCTGTAAAAGCGGCTGTGTTACCCTTGCTGAAGAAAGACGGCTTACCCGAAGTGGCCCGGGAGATCATTGACGAATTGAAATGGGACTTCAACGTAGTATACGACGAGAAGGACGCGGTAGGACGTCGATACAGACGACAGGATGCAGCGGGAACTCCTTTCTGCATCACGGTAGATCACCAGACTCTGGAGGACCAAACCGTGACCATGAGAGATCGCGATACCATGGAACAACAGCGCATACCAATTTCTGAGATCAAAGCGAAAGTAGCGGAAAAAGTGTCTTTTAAGAGCTGGCTTGGCCGATAGATACTTATAAATAATTGATTGTTAGCCCTCCCAAACAGGAGGGCTTTTCTTTTTTTTACCCGGCTAGTTTCCTTAATTTTAACACCTGATCAGATATTAACCTAAACTAAAAACTATTATGAAACTGAAAATTACTATGTTTCTACTTGTCATCATGGGGGCTTCGATGCACGCACAGGTGGCTACGAACGTAGATGAGGTAACCACGCAGGTGCTGTTGCCTACGGAAGTATACGTGACAGAACCCATGTGGTCCTATCCACAAGTAGATCCAAATACCATTCCCGAGAGGGAATTCCCAAGAGGAGGAATGTTGAGTGGGAAACGCCAGCGCAAGGCCGATTGGCTCAATTCGGTGGGAGAGAGCCCGACCAACGTGGATCCATTGATCCAGGAAGGTGGTTTTACACGCACCGCCAATCCGCCGATCATTAGTTTTGACGGATTCAACTCGAACGCATCTCCACCAGACCCAACTGGAGCTGTTGGACCCAACCATATCGTGGAAATGACCAATACCGTTTGGGGTGTTTTCGATAAGGATGGAAATGTAGCCTCCGGATTCCCCAAGTCGCTTTCCGATCCGCTTGGCGCCGGAAACGGAGATCCGATTGTAGTTTACGATCGTGAGGCTGATCGTTGGGTGATCACCCAATTTAACTTCGGGTCTCAGTTTAAGATCGCGGTGTCCAATACACCGGACCCAACAGGTACGTTCACGGTGTATGCCTATTCGTCGGGAAGTAATGATTATCCGCATTATGGTATCTACGGAAACAGTTACATCTGTACCGGTAACTTCTCTTCCAATGGTAGATTCCACGCATTCAATCGCCAAAAGATGATCGATGGCGACCCTACTGCCGAAATGGTAGTACTCAATTTACCCAACTACACAGGCGGAACGATCTTTCAGGCACCGCAGCCTGCGCATTCCGAAGGGGCAGGAATGGCTCCCGGACCTGCACCAATTCTTTGGTTCCAGGATGATGCCTGGGGAGGTATTTCTACCGATCACATGAAAGTTTGGGACTTTGAGGTAGACTGGTCGAACCCGGGAGGAGCTACTATTTCGACTCCCATTGAGATTCCTTTGGCCGCCTTTGATTCGTTCATTGCCGGAACGGGTGGCGATGCTTTTGCCAACCTGGCCCAGCCGGGAACCTCTCAGCGAATTGACGCATTGGTTCAGGTATTGAATTTCCAAACACACCGTTACGATTTCGGAAGCCACGAGTCCATCGTTTATAACTTTGTAGTGGAGCCTGTGAACGGTAGTAAGATCGCGGCCCTTCGTTGGGGTGAACTTCGCAAGTCCGGAGGTGGTGATTGGGAATTGTATCAGGAAGGAACCTTTACCGATCCTACCGGAGACGAAAGTGTCTTTATGGGAGGAATTGGAATGGACCAGGAAGGAAATATTGCCATGGGTTATATCAAGACCGGAACCTCCACCTTCCCTTCTCTGTACTTTACTGGACGGAAAGATGGAGATCCATTAGGGATGATGACGCTTGGAGAAACGTTGATCGTGGAAGGAACCTCTTCGCTCACGATCAATTCGCGATACGGAGATTATGCTCAGTTGGCCAGAGATCCGGTTGACGACCTTACATTTTGGCACACCTCCGAGTATTCAGGACAGCCCAGAAGGAACCGCATCACGGCGTTTAAGGTTTCGGATATTGTGCTGTCTGTGGATGAATTGGATACCAATAGTGCCGAGTTGATCATCGCATCGGAAGACAACAACTTGTTCGAGCTGTCATTGTTTTCAGAAACAACCAGTGACATCCTTCGTCTGGCTGTTTATGATATTACAGGAAAGCGAGTGATCTACGACACGGTAGAGAAAGGAAACAGTTCCTTCTACAAGAAATCTATTGATATGTCGCCATTCATGGCGGGTGTCTATATTGTAGAAGTAGGGAACTCAAAAACCAAGTTAAGCGAGAAGATCATTGTAAGATAATGATCGTTTATCGCTACTAAAGAAGTAAAAAAGAGAAGAGTTATTCTTCTCTTTTTTATTTCGTGAACAGATCATTCTGCCTTATCCTTTCATCGCACTACTGAGACGAATATGATATTTTTGTGAGATTAAGCCCTGCTAAACTGCTGGGCTTTACTTTTTTAAACCCCTTAGTTTCTGTAATTTTAACCTCTGATTAGAAATATAACCTAAAATCTGTATTATGAAACTAAAAACTTTTGCTTTGATAGGGACGATGATGCTGATGGCAATGCCTCTAATGGCGCAGAGTCCAGCACAAACGGGTCCTGTAAGCAGTGGCTTCTTGTCCGATCCGATCTACGTGCCCAGTTTAGCTCAGCAACTTAGAGATGGAACCTTCGTGTACGCCGATGCCGAGGAAGAAAGAGAGGCTCGACCAAAAAAACAATTTGGAAACAACGTTATTCCAGGAAAAGGGTCCATGGGTGAAGATCCTGTATTGCAAACTACAGGTCCCTTATACGCTGGTAGTCCTCCTAGTTTGATCTTTGACGCGAACACCGGAGTTGGAGTAGTATCCGATCCTACAGGAGCGGTTGGACCTGATCACTTTATGGCGGGATGGAATTTTGCCTTTCGCATTTACGACAAAGATGGAAACCCACTTACACCTATTTCTGCCTGGTCGTCTATTTTCCCAGGAAACAACATTGGTGACGGGGTGATCTTGTTCGATCAGTATGCCGACAATGGCCCTGGTGAACCCAGAGGGCGTTTTGTTATTACTGAATTTGATTCAAATCCAAATGGATTCAACGTAGCTGTTTGCCAGGGACCCGATCCGGTAAATGACGGATGGCATGTATACACCGCTGGTTTTGGAACAGGACAATTTCCAGATTACACCAAGTTCTCTGTTTGGCCTGACGGATACTACTGTACAGCCAATATTGGATCGAGAAGAATCTTTGCAGTAGAAAGAGAGAAGATGATCGATGGTGAATCTGCCCAGTTTGTGAGCCTTCCTCTAACAGGAATTGCCACAAGTGGTTTTTACAGCCCTCAAGGATTTCAGGCCACTGGTGGCTCCGAACCAGAGCCGGGTAATTTTTCAATTGCCTATTTGCAAGATGACGCATGGGGTGGCGTAAGCGACGACCATATAAAAATTTGGACCGTCAATGTGGACTGGGATGATACTTCCAACTCCACTATTTCGGCCCCTCAGGAAATCGTCACAGCCGATTTTATTAGCGTATTCGATGGTGGATCTTTCGCCAACCTGGAACAGCCGGCAGGTCCGGATATTGATGCACTCCAGGCAACTGTTATGAATCAGGCCCATGTGAGAAAGTTTTGTGATTACAACTCGGCCATCTTCAATTTTGTGGTAGATACCGATCCAGGAGGAGGCGAACTGGCAGGTGTACGCTGGTATGAATTGCGACAAACGGCGCAAGGAGAACCTTGGACCATTTTCCAGGAAGGAACCTATATAGCTCCCGACGGAAGAGACGCTTTTTCTGCAAGTATGGCAATGGATATTCAAGGAAATATTGGTATGGGATATACTTCAGTAAGTAACTCAGAAATGATTTCTATTCGGTATACTGGTAGATTAGCAGGTGACCCTCTTGGAGATATGACCGTTGCCGAACAATTAATTGGACAGAGTACGGCCAACTCCAGTACCACCCGAATGGCAGACTATGTGCATTTGACCATCGATCCCAACGACGATCGAACTTTTTGGCACATCGCGGAGTACTGGAATTCGAATAGAAGAAATGTGGTTGGGGTATTCGACCTCGGAAATACATTGCCAGGTAATGACGTGGCCATCATCGATATTATGCCAAACGAAGGACCGCTTACATCAACAGAAGACATCACAGTTACCATCCAAAATTATGGTACCACAACAGTGACTAGTGTTCCTGTTACCTATAGCATTGATGGCGACACTCCTGTAAGTGAGACCTACACGGGATCTATTCCTGCCGGAGGTACAGATACGTATACCTTCTCTCAACAGGCAGACTTGTCGTTGGTGGATCACTTGTATCGAATTGAAACCACCAATTCGTTGGCAGGTGACGAAGTACCATTCAACGATTGTTACGGGGAGAACCTGTTTACGGGAGATGTACTATCTGTTGGGGATCTGGCCCTTGAAAATGCCGAATTGCAAGTGGTCTCTGCAGACAATAACATATTCGATATTACCCTAAGAACCAATCACAATGGTATTTTGCCCATTAGTGTCTATGATATCACGGGTAAGATCCTGGTATTTAATAACCTGGCCAATGAAGGCGGGAAGTATAAATATCAATTAGATATGTCCTATGTTTCGGCAGGAGTGTACCTGGTGAAACTGGGAAGAGGAAACCTCACAAAATCAACGAAGATCATTGTGAAGTAATTCCGAAGAAAATAAAAAGTTGAATAAAAAAGAGAGGATTATTCCTCTCTTTTTTGTATTTCAACAATGCTTACAGGGTTGGCCTTTACGCATCGATTAGCCATACGCAAACCATTAAATTTTACCCAAACTTTCTCTCCATCCGTTTTAAAGCCTTCATCCAGATTGATCGGGTCAAGGAAATATTGATAATCTTTATCCTCTAATTTAATGACAACGGCACAATCACCTTCTTCTTTCGAAGTAACAATCGTACCCATTTTAAATCCGTTGGTAGTCATTTTTGTTTGCATTTCTGCCTTTTTTGATTCAGCCATCGCATCGGTAGTTGCCTTCTGATTACAACAAGATAGTGCTACCAATGCTGTAAGAGCGAAAAGGGTTTTCAAATAGTTCATTAGGTAATGGATTTTGATTTCTAATTGGAAAATTACAATAAATGTACCATTTAACAATTCATTTTCATTTTTTCTGAATTTCCAGTACCAAATGAATCGCTTTAGAAATCTATCAGAATGGTAGGTTTTTAAATTGTAAATACTTGAAAAACAGACAAATAGAATGTAAAAAAAAATTGCGAATACGACCAAAAATTCAATTATTCACAGTATTTTTATAACATCAGAAATTTAACCTAAAATTTGTACAAATGAAATTGACTTACGCCTTCCTGGCGTGCTTGTTCCTAGCCAGTCTTGGAATGAATGCCCAGGAAACAGACCTAACGAAACCTTTTTACAAAGGAACCATAGGTAATGTAACTTACGTTTCTCCAATCAACTCAAGGTTGTCGGAGATTCCTACCTATGTCGACTCAAACGAAGAAGCCCAGGATGGACGTTCTTCTAGAGTAAAAGTGATCCCGGGGAAGGACCCTCAAACACAGGATGACTACTTTGTAAGAAATCAAGACCCCTTAACGCAAAAACTGGCAGGACGCGCTCCTTCCATTGTTTTTGACGCCTACTCTTCGGGATCATCCCCAACCGACCCTTCGATTGGTATCGGACCCGATCATGCTCTGGTTGTTTTTAACACCGGTTTTATCGTGTATGACAAGGACGGAAATCCCCTGTCCGGACAAATGCCACCTAACCCATCGATCTTCCCATCTGGAGGATGCTGTGACCTTACCGTTTCTTTCGATCAGGCAGCGCAACGCTGGATCCTGTCGTTCCTTGGTGGAGGTGCTCAGATCGCAATCTCTGATGGAACCAGTACCGATCCATTGGCAACAGGATGGTTTGTATACAACATTAACCAGATCAACGACTACCAAAAACTTTCCGTATGGAGTGATGGGTACTACCTCACAGACAACACCGGTTCTGCCAACAAGGTTTGGGCCATGGAAAGAGACGAAATGTTGGTTGGAAACGCCTCTGCACAGATCCTTGGATTTAACCTTCCGGGTATCGTAACCAGTGGTTTCTTTAGCCCGCAAGTATTGAACGTTACCGACGACAACATGCCAGCAGCGGGTGGAGCCACTGTGATCTACCTGCAAGACGACGCATGGGGTGGTGTGAGTAGCGACCACGTAAAAGTTTGGACGATCGACGTTGATTGGGGAGCAGGAAGTGGTACGGTGAGCAATCCACCGCTCGAATTGACAGCTACTCCATTTATCTCTGTATTCGACGGAGGAAGCTTCTCCAACCTGGCGCAGCCGGGAGGTGGTGCCGATATCGACGCCCTTCAGGCAACGATCATGAACCAGGCGCAATTCCGTAAGTTCGGAGGACATAACTCGGCCTTGTTCAACTTTGTGATCGATACCGATGCCTCTGGTGGTGAACTAGCCGCCATTCGTTGGTACGAACTACGACAAGCAGGTGATGGCCAGCCATGGAGCATCCACCAGGAAGGAACCTACTCGGCTCCCGACGGTAGACATGCCTGGCACGCCAGTTTGATGATGGATAACCAAGGGAATATCGGAATGGGATACACCTCTATGGCAGGTCCTACCACGCCTAACCCAACCGACTTTAGAGTGAGTTCTTACTACACAGGTCGTTTTGCTGCAGATCCTTTAGGAACCATGACCATCGCCGAAGAATTGATTGCCAATGGTAACCAAAACATCCCCGGCCTTCGTTACGGAGACTATAGCAAGATCGATATCGATCCTAACGACCAAAAGACCTTCTGGTTCATTAATGAGTATATGAACAGTGGACGTAAAGGAGTTGTTGGAGTGTTCAAGATCGCTCCCGATTTTAACAACGACGTAGGAGCCGTAGATATCGTGACTCCGGTTGACGGTACGCTTACCAACGCCGAGGCGGTAGAGGTAACCATTTTCAACTTTGGTTTGGACCCACAGTCCAACTTCCCATTGGAATTGAGAGTAGACGGAAACCTGGTAGCTACCGAGACCTTTACCGGTACCGTAGCGCCTACCATGTCGGCTTCCTTTACTTTCGCTCAAACGGTGGATCTTTCTACCGAAGGACAAACGTATACCATTGAAGTGACCACCGATCTCAGTGGTGACGAAGATGCCAATAACGATTCTGTATCCAAGGACGTTACTCACGTATTTGCCAACGATGTTGGAGTCATCGAGATTTTGGAGCCAAACAGTGGCGAAGGACTAGGTAACGAAACTGTAACAGTTCGTATCGAGAACTTCGGTGCCGCTCCTCAATCCAACTTCGACGTTTCGTATACCATCGATGGTGGTGGTGCTGTAACCGAGAATGTAGTAGGCCCGATTGGTCCTGGAGCTACCTTGGATTACACCTTTACGCAATTGGCCGACCTGTCGGTGGAAGGATCGTACGAGTTTGAAGCATCTACCTTGTTAGGAACCGATTCAGACAACACCAACGATACAGCTACCAAAACCGTAGTAAATCTGTCTTGTGCTAGTGTGACCAATGACGACAACTTCTCCATTGGTCCAAATGCAGGAACAGTAACGAACTCCGTGATCACGATCACGAACGACGTGATGGTGAATGACCTTAACGTAAACCTGAATATTGACCACACATGGGTTGGTGACCTTACCATCTCCTTGATCGCTCCGGATAACACTACCGTTGTCCTTGCCGATGGTGTATGTGGTGACTGTGATAATATGGTTAACGTAACCTTCGACGACGAAGCTGCCGACCCGATCACAGGAGCTACCGATCCGATTACCGGACCTTACCAGCCAGAAGGAAACCTGTCCGATTTCGACGGAATTCCTACCATTGGAGACTGGACATTGCGCATTGTTGACAATGCCAACCAGGATGGTGGGGAACTACTCGACTGGACATTGCAACTTTGTGGTGACATCGTTTTGGGAACCGAAGATTTTGCCAACAACAACGAATTGCGTGTGATCGATCTTGGAAACAAACAATTCAAGTTGATGCTTCCAACGACCGAAGTAACCGATCAGTT
>JBCCHR010000001.1:0-29964 GCA_039028655.1 Bacteroidota bacterium | reverse complement strand
GCACTTACTGTAGTAACCGGCAGGAATGGTTCGATCACATGGAGGTAATTCAGGTCGTTGATATCGAGTCCCGGATAGGTGGGCAGTGGGTCGTCTGGTACGGGTCCTACGGGTTCGAGTAGTAGAGAGTACCCTGCACCGGGGTCGTCGCATTGCACGATATAGTTGTTGGGATCGTCTCCGTATCCATCTCCATCGGCATCAACATACCATTTGGTCAGGGGATGTATCAGTTCGTTGGTATCGTCGCAATCATGTGTGCCCCATGCATATCCTACGGGTTGCTGGCATTGCACGATGGGCGTTTGGTTATGGTCTCCGTAGCCATCCCCGTCGTTGTCGGGATACCAGGCGGTGTTAGGGTTGATAAAGGAGTTAGTGTCGTCACAGTCCTGGTTGTTGGACACATATCCTGTGGGTGCTGTACAGCCTTCGACCGATACGTTGGGATCTCCAAATCCATCATTATCATTGTCTCGATAAAAAGTGAGGAATGTAGTGGAGGGATCGTTGTCGTTACAATCATCGTTGTTGGCGACGTAACCGAAGGGTTGTGTACATGCCACCAGGGTCACGTTAGGGTTGCCGTATCCATCCCCATCGTTGTCGGCGTACCAGGTGGTGGGTGCTCCTATTCCGGGGTCGTTGTCGTTACAATCGTTGTTGTTGGCGACATATCCGGAGGGTTGTGTACAGGAGAGTTGTGTTGTGTTGGGGTCTCCATGACTGTCTCCGTCATTATCGGCATACCACATGGTGGGTCCTCCGATATTGGCATTGTTGTCGTTACAGTCGTTGCAGGAGAGTACCCATCCTGCTCCAGGGTTCACTTTACAGGCTCCGGTCATTCCGCCGATGCCATCGCCATCGCCATCCCACCAGTACCATGAGGAACCGGGTGGGGCGTCGATACATTCGGAGGACATGTCGGGACAGGGACTAAACTGTGCAAACCCGTCAAAAGAAAGTACCAGAAATAGTACTACGAATAGTAAATGATGTAAATATTTCATTGTTTTCGAATTAAAGGGTTATTGGCAGTTCTGTCCTTGGGTAAATGAGTGATTTACCGTGTTGCTGTAGACGCTGGGTCCACCTGTAAGGTTCACAAAGGCCTGCACGGCAAACGAGCCGGCTTCACACTGAAGGCTGGTGATCTTCAGTTGTTTTCCTCCAAATAATTCCTGAATATTGAAGCTTGATGGGTTACCGCTAGTCTGATTATGATTCCACTGCCAGGCATAGCTGCCGCCATCGGAGGCAGATACTTCAAAGGTGACCGTGTTTCCTGTATCAAATAGTTTCACAACGGAAAGCGTTATCGGATCAGGATCTCCACCGCCGCCGATGCCAATTCCAATCTCCGAACAATCCGGAAGATCAGTCGATTCCGCAGAATAAACAAAAGGCGCACTTCGATATTGATAAACATTCTTTTTGATGATATTTCCTTCGTTGTCCTTCACATGATCCAGTCTATAGAAGTCGTCGTACACGTAGAAAGTGGTTCGACCTCGAGGATCGGTCTCACTGGTCAATCCAACAGCAGGATGGAAGGTATAGCTGGTCACAAACGCATCGCCAAGCCCGTCCCGTATTAACTGCAATTCGTTGCGCAATTGGGTATCGGAGGAAGGATTGTTGATCACCGAAGTGTTCACCAAGGCAATTGCATCGTTGTATGTAGCCCCGTCGATTTTGGCGACCAGTCGTTTCCCTTGGTAACCGTAGATGTAAGCAAGTGTTACTTCGGAACGATTTTTCTCCTGAAGCACGTTGCCATAGCCGTCAACCAGTTCTATGGTCTTGGTATATCGGTAATCGGTATTGGAACCACCTTGAAAATCGTATTGAACCCCCGAAGATCCTCCGGTACCATCCCATTGGTAACTGTCCTTAGGCACGGGTACACCGGTAAGATCCCACTCTACAGCCGAGGCTGCCTTGTACACAACTGGCTCCATCACCTTTTGTGACGAACTCCTGTTGTAAATCACAGGGCTCAATAAGTTATCGTTCTCCACGGCAGGAAACTCCTGAAACAGATAAGTGGTTTCTAAGGTATCCTCATTTCCTTCGCTATCCGAAGTGGTAATCGAAGTTTGAAGACCAGTAACGAAGTCGTGTTCATACTCTTCCGTTGTCGAGATCTCATCGTCTCCTTCGTACGACTTGTTTGTTTTCTTGGACATATTAATATAGTAGGTAGTGCCTGGACCCACTTCCGAAGGCCAATCTACTTCTACAACGTCCCATTCGTTTTCCTGCTCACCCACAAGGTTTTCTTCACTATCATATTGACGGATCTTCAACGGCAAACCAGTCCTTCGAACATCAGTTTCACCATTGTCGTAGTTGGTCAAAGTTTTTCCCAGGATTCCGTCTACATCATTCAATTGTGCTACCGCACCATAGTGAACGCGCATGTTGTCGTGAGAAATGGCAGGTTCATTATAGCAGTAATAGTTGCGTTGCTTTCTTGTAAGCACTGGATCGTAGGTTTCTTTGGCGATAACATAGTCTTTATACATTGTTTCACCGGTGGCAGGGTCAAAATCGATTGATCCGTCGATCACTTTGTAGATCTTACCTGTACTGCTGTTGTTGTCCTTGACAATGAAGGTTTCATATCCAATAGCATGAGTTGGATAATTCTCATAAGGATTCTCGTATAAATAGTAATCGGATTGAATATTGTGCTCAATGATCTCACGATCGCGATTCACCATTAGCACTTTTGCAAATGCAGAACCTGCAGATTGACTTCCGTTCCTTGATGAAAGGTAGAGGAGCTTTCCTCCATCCGTCTTGGTGAGGATGGTGTTGTAAGGATAATTGGAAAGCCCAGAAATCGTTAGGGTTTTATTCAACCTGTACAACCTTCTGTTGGCAAATATATATCTACCGGCGAACACGTCGAACGACATCTTATCTTCGTTAGGGATACCGCCTCCATTGGCCGAGTAATTATTGGTTTGCCAAAGGCCTGTATTGGCATTAAATACATGAATTCGGGAATTACCCCATGTGGCATTGGCAGGATGGGTAAAGATGTCGTTTCCAAATCCTGTTAGTACCAGATCGTCTTTGAATGGAGCAGATAGTACTCCCTTGTCCTCCCATTGTCCATTACCCTGGTATCTGGCGGTGTAGGTGTAGGTGCTGCTTCCCCAACCAAGATCGTCGGTAACACTAAAGTAGTTGTTGTAGAAACCAAATGTCTTGATATCATCAGGTTGGTAGCCATAAGGTGTATCCTTTCCAACGTAATTGTAATTGGCATCCCAGCGGATCACATACTCGGGATTGTTATTGGCATTTACCGAAGCAAATGAGTTTTGGGCGTACCAGTAGTTATGAGCGCCGATGCTCCCAGTGGTAGAGAATCCTGCATTGATCGTCTTGGTTTGAAGCTCACCCGTAATGTCGTAGTAATGGAGCTTGATCACATCCTGTCCCGATTGGCGTTTGTTCTGGATCACATAGTTGTTGGTGCCTGCATAGTAATAGTCACCAGTTGCACTGGTTTGTTTTAACTCGATTTCCCAGTGCTTACCATCCCAGCGATAGAAATAGATACGATCTGAAGCCGGATTACCAATGGCGCAAAAGTCGTTTCCACTCATCATACGCATCTCCAAAAGGCCGGATACACCTGGATGGTGAAAGGAAGTTGTTCCAATTTTCCAGGTTTTCCCATTCCCTTCACGTCCGCCCAGGATCACCGTGTCCGGACTTCCTCCGTGAAGCACCAGAAAGAAATTTTCTCTTGTGATCACAGGAATGCTCTTGTAATCTCCTTGTACACTTCCACTTGGGATATCGGCGATCATCTCTTCATTCCAGGTTTGACCGTTCCAGGTAAGCATATAAAGATCGTTGGTGCCAGTAAGTCTAAGGATATAGTCTTTCTCGACAAAGAAACTATCGTTGGTTCCGATGGTGATATCATACACCTGGTCGATATCAATCTCTTGATTGGCATATTGATAGCTCACGCGACCCTTTGTTGGTAGAATCTGATGCTGTAGGGTTCCGAAGAAATCGGAATTGGTATCCTCATCGTACTCAAACTCTCTAAAAGTTTGCTGGTCATTGTTGCTGTTGATAAGTACGATCTTATCAAGAAGTCTCTTCTTGAATTCAGAACTACCCATAGTGTGGTACTGAAGGTCGTATTTGTATAAGAGTTGGGAACTCGAATCGTATACTTGCACTTCGGTCAGGTATTTTTGCTCATATATTTCCTGATAGGCATCAGGCTCAGCAATGGCGTTATTTGGTCGGTAGTACTCACCAGAAGTTTTGTTGGCGTAGATCAACCGAATTTCCTCACCCAGCGGCCCTATGATCTTTTCCAGATATGTGGCTTCGGTGTGCTTCACACTTCCCGTGTTAATGAGCGACTGTTCTACATTCATGTACTCGTAGCGCATTTCATTTCCGTAAAGATCTTCTACCTTGGTAAGATTCCATGAAGAACCTTGTCTGCTGGCACCGGACTGGTTACTGTCTCCAATCCAATTTTCCCAATAAACAGACCAGTCTACATTGTCGTAGGTATAGGTATAACCGTTTTCTTTTACGACCTCCCACTTTTCCTGTAAGGGATAGAAATAGACCTTCCAAGGTTTATGTGTTTTTGTTTTGAAATCGATCCTCGAAGTTGTTTTATTTATGGCGATGAGTTCATTCAATCCGCCTTCGAACAGGTAATACGTATCGTCGTCCCGTGCAGCAGTCCTCTTATTGTCGGCCATGATGCGCGAGAAGGAAGTGCTCCAACCCAACCCAAGTACCCCTTGAGGGGCATATTCGTTGGTGGCCGTGGCGTTTTTTACCACCATACTTCCGTCGTAGCTGATGCCAAACGTGGCGTTCATGTCTTTGAATCCCTTGAGCGAAACCAAGTTGAGCGAAATGTTCAATTTACCATTGGACTGATTGACGGACGACTCTGAGCCGGCGCTCGAATCGAAGTTGGTCGCATCGGGTACCGTTACCTCTTTTTGGGCGTGTAGTACGAGTGAAAATGCAATAAAACAGACAAAAAGAATGATCTTTTTCATAACAATATGAATTAGTATTAGTAGATGTTTTTCAGAATGAATAGAACCGAGCAGGAATGAACGAATGGTTCAATGGTTCTACTTAATGTGTAGGCAAGGGCGTATTCTTACCCGTGATTTGTTTTTTTTCTGAATTTATTTGGGAAGCCCATTCAGAAGTAAAAACACAAAAAACCCTCCAAAGCCTTGGCGAAGGAGGGTTGGTGATTTATAAGATTCAAGTTTAGTGTCTTCTGACATTACTCATTGGGCAATACTTAAGAGCTATGCCGTACTATTCTTCTTCGCTCATAAAAATAGGTATTAAAAGTTGATCCCAAATCTGCTTTCCAACTTCCACTGTGATATCAATTCCTCGTTCTGAAACTCCACTTTTGTCTGCTTGTCTCGCCAAATCTCCCCATAACTTGTTGAGTCCTCTAAACAAAACAAAAGATGAACTCCTTTCAATAGCCTTTAAATAATCGCCTTCTATGAGATCAACTGTAACATGCATGCCTGTGCCAATACCGCTTACCGTGACTCCTGCCGAGGCAACCAAGGGAGCTGCAGGGCCTGTTGCTGGTGATGCTAGAGTTAATCCAGTACCAATGTTTTGAAGACCGTCCGCCGAATCTCTGGTCACGGTTTTGGCTATTTCACCTACCTCTTCATTGACGATTGCAGATCCTTCCCCAACATACATTAAAGCATCAACATTGTCTGCATTATATCCCCCCAAAGTCACTTCCTCAGTAGTCGTATCTGTTAACTCAGACTCAAGCAATCTGCCGGTTCCATAGTTCAAATATTCAAGTCCTTGAGATAATCTTGGAGCATGCTTGATCATTAAATCTGATACATATGAGACAAATGGGTCTACTTCTAGACCTTCAAGTTCTACACCGATACCCATTTTGTTTTCCTGAAACGCATATGTGCTATTATAAGAATACTCTTCTGCCAATGGGTCAATCTGCCAGAACCTCCCAATCGCAGGATCGCTCATTCGATACTTCCATTCGTGGGTATTTAAGGTAAGCTCTTTGGAATACTCTTGCCCCTGATATTGCATAAAGTTGTTCTCCAGACCAATAATATTCTCATTATATCCTTTATGGGTGAGTCCAAAAGGATAATAGTTTTTTTCACTGAGAATTTCTGAATTAACTTCAATAGTACCACTATCGTTAAGATCGGAGTAACTAAGCCGTTCGTTACCCCAAATATCCCTGTATTGATAGACATATCTGTAATTCCCATTTTCTGGATATGAATAGCCCTCCGGATGTGTCATATGAATAAGTCCACCGTCATGATATTTATATGCGCCCACATACTCCGTCACCTCCACGGGATTGGTGAGGTTGTACACCTTTTTTTCTAGTTTTATACCATTGGCGTCGTACTTGTACAAAATCCCCTTACCATTTTGAACCTGGACAGGATCTAGATTGTCGAACACGATCTTGGTGGGCATGTTGAGATGATTATAACTAATACTGGTGATCCCTTTATTGTTGTCCAACGTCAGGTTTCCATTTACGTCGTAGGCATAGTCGTCGCCAGAGGTATTCTGGTCGTCAAATCCCTGGTCTTTGTGACCATTGTTAGGGCCAATATCATCTACAGACAGGAGTTGGTTTCCATCGTAATGATAGATCAATTCGTCCCATCGCACCGTGTTACCGGCGCCGTTTTCACCGTTACGGTACAAGCGTTCTATGTTGCCATTCTTGTCGTACAAGATGTTCCATACTTTAAAGTTGTCCAGGGTGGTGAGCGTTGTTCCCCTGCGACTTCGGGCTCCTTTAATACGGTTAAGCGCGTCGTACTCGTAAGCGTAACCTCTCTTGTTGGTATCGGTGTTATTGGTCTTCCAGATCGTTTGCGCGATATTACCGTTGTACAATGGTTCGGCATTTCCTGCATCTCCTTCGATGTTGGTATAGTTTATTCTGAAATTGAACAACGAAAACTCCCGGGTTTGGTTGTTTACGTCATTGATGTCTGTGAGCCAACCTCGTACGTTGTAGCGATAGCTCACGGTCTCAAGTCCAGCAGATAGGCTCGGGTCGTTTGCCGCTAATCCTCCCACCTTTTTCGAAGTGAGCTGCCCTAGTTCGTCATAAGTGTTATTCTGAATCAATTGTGCTGCAGCCCCGTCGATCGACTGGGTATGGGTAAGCAATCTTCCCTGATGATCGTACGTATAAAGATCGGTCGTGGTAATGGTTGCGTTGGAATCCATGGTGTGAGACGTTTGAGTTTCTAGTGGTTTTCCAAGGAAATCCAGTCTCGAGAGCACCTCATCAGTCGAATTCCAATAACCGTTCCTTGTAGCCGAATAAATCATGCGCGCCTTTTCGTCATACTCCATGCGAGTTGTGATCCAATCGTTCGTATCCAGCACTCGGACCTTTGTCACCGTAGGCAGTCCCTGGATCTCGTCGGTAGGCACCACGCCAAAAACACTGGCCGGTTGAACCAAACCGTCGTAATCCACATGATTGTCATAGTAATTTACCGTAAGTACTTGTAAATTGTTGGTTGGATAGACAGAATTCGAGTAGTAGACATCCGTATCACCAATTTGAATGGAAGACGTGTCCTGTGTTTCATTAAGTGAGGAAGTTCTGGTTTCGTTGCCTTTACTCGACTTATTGGATCCTGCGGTATAAATACCTGTATAGGCCACCCGGTCAAAGGCGTCGTATTTGGTAAACAACCACTGGTTATTAGCTCTCAAATTTGCGTCCTGGGTTAGGATGGGGCGATCCAGATCGTCGTATACGATGTACTCCCAACCTTTACCCGGCAGTTTTTTATCGGTCATTCGATTGCGATCGTCGTATTTGTATTGATAGGCCAGTTTGTCCAACAGATCGGTTTGCTGATTATTGGGAATGGCCACTTGAAGATCGGATAGAAACCCAAGAAAACTCTGAGTCGAAATTCGATCGATTACCAAATTGCCGTTCACGATGCTCATGGTAGCTGCGGGAGCAGTTACAGGGCTCCCTCCAAAACTAAAACTAATAACCCCCATCAGTGTTCCGATGTTCATATCCGGCAGTGTGGGATTGCTGCTTATCGGAAATGAGGTTTGCGCGGCTAACACGCCTGTGCTGTTATTGTTGATCAATTGAAACTGACTCATTTGTATCTCATTGTTGTCAATTTCAAAAATCAATGTTCCGGGCACCGAACCACTGGAAAGGAAATCATTAAAAGGCCAGGACGTTTGCATTGGATCGTATTGGATGCTGCCTACTGTCCCGCCGATCTCAGGTGGTAACACGTACGTTAGATTTCCGTAGAGGTCGTATACGTAATAAGTGTCGTGAGTACCATCCGACGAGAAATTACGCTTCAAGATCGTCTGGCCTTCTCTGGTCTTGAATTCCTGTGTAGTATGCTGATTCCCATCACCTGGCTGCCAGTTCTCGTCTTTTACAATATCCTTGTACAAAGTTCCTGGTGCATATTCTCCGTGGTTTTCCAACGTGGGTTCCCCGGCTACGAATACCACCTCAAAGTGGGTAATTTGATCACTGGCGACATTGGATTGATATAAATATTTAATAGTATGGTTATCGTCGGCCAATGAATCGATGGCCCAGGGGTTTCCGGGACCGCCTACTTCCTGTGGTCGCTGTAGAGGAGAAGCCTCTAAAATTGTTTCCGTATACGGGTTCTGTGTGTTTTCGTATTTGCTGGTATCGTAAAACGTTTCGATATTCCCCAACAATGTTGCCGGGTTGATAAAATTCATCGAACTTCCTGTTGGAGAGGCCCAAGGCAAGTAGTCTTTGGAATTGGTACTCGAATAATCGTATTCGGTATATTTTACCAGATTTTCCTTGTCGCCACCGGCTCGGGCGGTGATCACCTGAATGGGTCTTCCAAGGTTGTCATAATAACTTACGGTTTCTATCTTATCGTCGTTCCCGACATTACCATCTAATGTTTCCACCTGAAATTGGGTGGATTTTACGTAGTTCTCTGTGGTGCTTTGTCCCAGGCACACGGCTGGAATTAGAACCAGCGCTAAGTATATATAGAGTATTTTTTTCATCTTGAACTGGTTTTAGTTTGCTTTGTAATTGTATTCGTATTCTTCCAAAATGTTGCCTACCTCATCTTTTACGTAGCGTAAACGATTGTGAATATTATAGTGGTAGTTCATGGTATACCCACGACTGTCGGTCACAGTAGACAAACCTATAAGCGGTCTATAGGTGTACGAGGTGACCTGTGCATTCGAAAGTGTGGTACGCATGGCCTGAAGGGCGATCTTCAGATCTGTGTCGCTCAAACTTTGGAAGTTTCCATGGTAGTTGGTGCCGGCTGGCAATGCTCCAATGGCTTCCAGGTAGGTGGCACCTACGATCTCGGCGACCACGTAATTCTTATCGTAGCCGTATAGATATGCGATGGGTTCGCCATTTGCCTTGCGCACCTGAGTAACGTTGTGATTACTGTCGTATTCTTCGATGAGTACCCGATCCTCCAGTGTTTTAACTCCTTTCGCTGCTTGAACCACACTCGGTTTGTATGCGCTGGTTTGGGAGGCATACAAGGTCTTTTGTTGCGAGGTTTGGATCCCGTTTCGGAAGGTTTTGGTTCGTACAGGAGTACTCAACTGATTGGCCGTCTCCATACTGTCATACGGACTTTCTCCACTTAAATGATAAGGGTAATCGTACGTAGTTGCCAAGATCTCACCGTCGGTTGCGGTTGAATTTTCCTCGATCACAAAGTAGGTCTCATTCGACCAGTCCCGAAGATAATTGGTAACTGTGGTTACCCCTTGTATTCTGCTTTCGGAAGTACGTACTTGCAAATCTTTCTCCACCTCGCGATACTTCTGGAAGGTATGAAGTGCTTTCAATGGTGTCTGGCAATCCTGATTGCCTACATTGGTCATCCCATAGCATACACCTTCTTCGATGATTCTCGTCTTGTTAAGAACGATCTTGAAACTCCACGGATGATCGTCGTTGTCGTCTTGTTGACTGGTCTGTTCCGCACTATTTATCACGGTTTGGGTATTATGTCTGATCTCGTCATGAGAATCGTAACGATAGCTTATCAAGTCACCCTCTTCATCGTATTGTTCTTCTTTCAAGAGCGTAGCACCGGTTTTATCTATGTTTCGTGGATATTGTGGGTAGATGTAGTGTACATCATGTCTAGGGAAGGCAAATTCGCTGATCGAATAACCCTCCGGATAAGGAATGATCTCCTCTTCATCTCCTGTGCCAAGTCCTCCACCACCATTGCCCGGATCGGGCTGGTCTTTACCATAGGTGTATTGTTTCACACGCTTGTAGTACACCGGAACACCATTGGCAACATCCATGGCCCCAAATGAGTTGAGCGAATAATAGTTTTCAATGCGTTGTGCTGTCCCGCCATTGGAAGGATAGAAAATCTCCAATTTATCCGAGGTGTAGGGATTTTGGTTTTCAATTCCTGTAGACAATCCATACTCGTCGTTATAATCGTAGAAATAAGTGATCTTATCCGAACCATCAAAATGACTCTCGATCCTTTCAACACGGATGCCTCCAATATCCAAATTCTCGTAGATATCGTTGGGATCGGTGGTGCCATTCGGGTCAGGGTCATGGTATTCCAAAAGCATTTGTGCGCTCAACGACCCATAGGCAAACCAAGTAGGGTTAGGTGGGGTTGGATTACCATTCGTATATGTGGAGATCTTAAAGGTGTAGGTACCTGGCATGATCCAGAAAAGACCAGAGTTGCCAAAGTTGCTTATTCTGTCGTCATTTTCGCACTGGAAATTATTCTGTCCTACTGGGCATCCATTGCTTGGGTCTATTTCCAGATGGAAGAAAGGCGACAAAATAGGATTAGGGTGGTAAATGTCGCAGGGTCCGGGATCCGACAGGGGTCCTGGTGGCTTCATTTTGGAACGGGCGTCGGCAATCACCTCAGGATACCACCACGTGCTTACTACATTGCTGTCGTAACATTCCTGTGGTATACCACTCCCACCCGTGATGGAGAGTAAAATAGCATTTCCGTTACCCACATCTCCAACTACACTATGCGTTAGCCTTGCCAATACCGGGTAGTCGAATGTCTTTATTTCCTCGTCATGACGCTCCTGGCTGGGATCGTTTACTATCGGATTCAGGCTCAAACTTATTTGTTGGTCCAATGTCTGATTGTTGTTCCCGCCACCATCGGCAAAGGAACGTTTGATCTGGTTTTGACCATAGTAAATTTCACTATAGCCACCGGTTGGGTAGGTAATCTTTTTCATGGCACCAAGTTGGGTGGATTGGAACGAGGGTTCCTTGTTGGCGGTCCCTCCTTGTGATCCTACGTTGATCGCCTGAGAGTTGTTGGCGTTATTAAAATACCCCCAATAGTCCTGATCCCATGGTTTGGTTGAGGCGTTCTCAAAAAAACCGGGCGCGGTAAAAGGAGGTACGTTCACCCCATGGTATTCAAATGCGTACAGCAGTTCGCCATTCTTGTCAATGTTCGTGAGGGCATCACGGTTACCGGTATAATCCAGATCATAGCTGTCCACTGTTATGTTCCGGTGATCTTTGAGGACAATGTCGCTAAACACCAGTCGAGAACCATTGGTTTGCGTGGTAAAATGCAAACTCCCTTTTGGAAAAGTTATGGAATCCAATATCTCTCGGGTCATGAGCGTCGAGTTCATTTGATCGTTGTATCCACCGGCGTAGGTAATGATACCTTCGCCAGGTACGCCCGTAACATCTCCCGCCAGGGAGATGCCGTTTGCCGAGAAGTCCCAAGAGGTATAGGTGTTGGTCGTATAGTTGAAATCTATCGTCTGCCCGTTCAATAACTCAATACTAGAGAGCAGCCATGATGTTTTTTTGTCTACCTCATAGGGATGTGCCGGATCATTGATCACAGCCCCTTCAGAGTTGTCGTAATCGAAGTAGTATTTTACACCCATATCGTCGGTCACTACAAAAGAATCCACTTCAAAATCGGGAAACGATCGCATCGTAACATCTACCCGGTAATTATGTTTGGACAGGAAATAGGGCACAAAGCTGGAAGTGCCTACTTTTCGTAGTTTGAAGGACAGGTTCTTTCCTCCTAGATTGAGAATATACTTATCGACCTCCGAATCGTGCCGGCCCTCAAAATAATCCATAAAATCGGTGATGGGCATGTTGAGGTGAGTGATCAGTGGATTTTGCGGATCGATGTATTGCATGTTTTGATCGATCTTGCTGTGCTCTCCGTAGTATCCGTTTGGATGGAAATCAGGCAAGCCCCGAACCACTTTAGTGATCGAGCCATAGGCATTCAGGTCCCAGCCCCATCCTGTTAGCGATGGTTTTTCTTCAAGGATGAATCCGCCATAATTGTATTGGAGCGTCACCGGCCAGTCTTTGCCATCTACCGAAATGTTATAAATAGGAACCGTAAACGACATCTGACCCGTGGCCGGATTGATTGGCACGTTGCCAAATCGACCCAGCGACCCCGCTTCGGGAGTTGTTGGTGTTATTTGTGGTAGTTCTGGGGAGATAGGATTGCTCTGCCCTCCTCCGCCGCCACCGCCACCGCCGGTGCCAATGATCTGCGACTGTGCGGTGATAGATACCAAAATGGCACATACGATTAGGATAAACTTTTTCATAGGAAAGGATTTTAATTTATAATTCTATTGTCTTTAAGAAGGTGTTGCGAATTTGGGTATTTCTTACCCCTTATGGGCCCCATAATTTTGAAATCGAAATGCATCTTTTTTTCATTCCCTGGGTAAGAAATCCTCTCATCTCGAACTATTCAATAACTACTTGTTAAATCCTGCTACGATGAAAACAAAAAAACTGAAGGCGTTTACGCTTAATGAAATGTTGCTGGTACTGGCGATCATAGGGATCCTGTTGCTACTAGCCATTCCGGTGTTTATGCCACTTATTTCCAAGACCAAGGCTCAAGAAGCCAAGATCCAACTCAAGTACATTGCCAACCTCCAAACCCAATACCGCTATATCAATTCGCGGTTCACGGGCGAACTCAACGAGATCGACTTCGAGGCACCTCTCACGGTCAACCAGGGAGGCACCGCCAACTACCAATACGAGATCGTGGAAGTATCCACCGGTAGTTTCAAGGCGCGGGCCGAAGCGGTCGTCGATTTCGACGGCGACGGTGTCTTCAATGTATGGGAGATCGACCAAAACGGGAATCCCAAGGAAATTGTAAAGGACTAATGGAACTGCTCGCCAAAATCGTTTTGCTGGGAGTCCTGGCTGTCTTGCTGTGGCAGGATCTGAAGGAACGGCAGGTATGGTGGTTCCTCTTACCACTGTTCGCCATTGCCGGCAGCTATTTGTTCTTTGTCAATGTTAGCCCTGTGCTTTATGCTACGTCATTGCTGTGGAACCTCGCTATTGTTGGGGTCCTGCTAGCGACCTTGTATGCCTATGCACGCTGGAAATTGAAAAAGGAATTCCTGGCAGAAACCTTCGGCCTGGCCGATCTGCTATTCTTTATAGCCTTTGCGTTGTCCATGCCCACATTCGCGTTTCTCAACTTCTTTGTGGCCGCATTGGTGTTTTCCTTGCTGTCTTATCTCGCCTTGCGTATGGTATTCCGCAGTAAACAACAAACCGTGCCATTGGCCGGGATGATGTCGCTGTTCCTTATTGCAGTATATAGTGCCCACTGGATGGGATATTTTGAAACTCTTTATCTCTTCTAGCATGGAACAATTTGAAATTCCCACCGCATTAAAACAACTCATTACGCCCAACCAGGCGTTCCATTATCGTATTGTTCCCACCGCCATGGAAGGGGAAACGGTGCTGCTGAAAACCGATCGGGAAAAACTGGAAGAATTGGCGTCGGAATTATCCATCCTCCTTAGTTTTCCTTCGGAATTGATACGAGAGACACCGGAGAATCTGCAGTCGTACCTCAGTTTGAACTATCGTCAAACCACGGCCGAGGTGCAGGAGCTGAACAGCACCAACTTTCTGGATCAATTGCTTCGTACCGCCAAGGACTTCAATAGTAGCGATATTCATTTGGAAAGCTACGAAAGTGGCTGCCGGGTGCGTTTCAGACTGGACGGAAAATTAAAAGAACACTATCATATTCCGGTTACCGAGTACCCGCAGCTCATTAACCAGATCAAGATTCAGGCGGGACTGGACATTTCCCAGAAACGACTGTCGCAGGACGGAAGGATCAGTGTGAATTCGGAAACCGACGATTTCGATATTCGGGTATCCACCATGCCTACATTACACGGCGAGAAAGTGGTGCTGCGTATCCTGAAAAGGGATGCCAATGCGGTGGATCTTCAGCAACTTGGTTTTTCAGAAAAAGAACTAAAGCTCTACATGGAAGGAGTGCGAATGCCCAACGGGATCGTACTCATCTCGGGTCCAACCGGTTCGGGAAAGACCACCACGCTATATGGTACCCTTAAGCTCCTCAACAAAGAGGAGACCAATATCCTTACCATCGAAGACCCTATCGAATATACCTTAGACGGCATCAACCAGGTGCAACTCAAGGAGGACATCGGGTTCGATTTCCCGACGGCTTTGCGCACCTTTCTTCGACAGGACCCGGACATCATCATGGTGGGGGAGATTCGCGACGAAAAGACCGCCAATATGGCGATCAAGGCCGCCCTGACCGGGCACCTGGTGCTTTCTACCATACACACCAATTCGGCTTGGGCTACGATCTCCAGGCTCATGGACATGGGAGTGCCGTCCTATTTACTGGCCACCACCCTCAATCTAAGTGTGGCCCAGCGACTCGTGCGAAGCCTATGTCCGGAATGCAAGCAAGAGGCTACTGCCACAAGGGACCTCTTTCCGGAAAATTTTGAAGAAGCCCATACCATTGACAGTCATTTTGTTGCCGTAGGCTGCAGCCACTGCCATTTTACAGGCTATCAGGGGCGTAGGGCGATCTATGAGATCATTCCTATTACTGCGGAATTAGAATCGGCCATTAAAACCAACAAGGCCGATATCGAAGAATACCGAATAGAACACCAACTTAATACCTTAAAATCGAATGCAATTGAACTCATCCGGCTAGGAGAGACCTCCATTGAGGAAGTCTACTCGCTACTGGCCCGTTAACTTTTTAAAATGAAAAAATTCCTGCTAAATCTCTGCCTCTTCCTTTGGGTTGGTTTTGGGTGTCTCGCCCAGGACCACAAGGACCGGGTAGACCAAATTGAAAACGAACTGGAGCTTCTCAAAGTAGAAGTGGCCGGACTCGATGAGGTGATCGATGTGAACATCTCGCAAACGACCCTGTCCAACTTCCTGTTGGCCATCTCCAAGGTGCACAACATCAACATGAACGTGGCACCCGCCCTGAAGAACACGAACATCGTGAACAACTTCAGCAATGTTACGGTGGAGGATGTCCTGGTGTTCCTTACCAAGACGTACACGCTTGATATCGATTTTACCGGCAATATCCTGTCGGTCAAAAAGTACGTGGCACCCAATAAACCCATGAAAGAAAAGGAGATTGTCGTTCGTTACACTCCTGAAAACAAGAACTTGAGTTTCGACCTGCGCAACGACCCTTTGGAAAAGGTGTTTCGCGCTATCATGGACCAATCGGGCAAGAACCTTTTGTACACACCCGAGATCCAGTCGGCACCGCTAACTTTGTATCTCAACAATGTGCCCTTCGAATTGGCATTGAGTAAATTGGCAGAGACCAACAACCTCGTGCTCAACAAATCCCGCGACGGTTTCTACGTGTTCGATACCGCCTTGGTCGCCGGTGCAGGAGCCGAAGGAAACGGTACCCCGCCCAAACGTCGGGTACGACGACGTTCCGGCTTCGATTACACCATCCTCGATACGTTACAACGAAGGGTGACGGTGAATCTCCAGAACACACCTATCGAAGATGTGATCTACACCCTGGGAGAGGAACTCAATCTAGACATTTTTACCGCTTCGCCTTTGGAAAATGCCGGAGTGGCTACGGTCGATGCCCAAAATATTACCTTCGATTTGTTGTTGCTGAAGATATTCGAAAGCAATTCCCAGACGCTGGGCAGTGTAAATACAAATGGTCGTGAGGGTGCAGGGCCCTTGGCCAACTTCACCTTTAAGAAGGAAGGCGATATGTACTACTTCGGAACCGAAGACCAGCTGTCGCTCAAGCAGATCGAATTCATTACCATGATGCATCGATCCATTCAATTACTGGAGAGTCCGTCGGGGACGCGACAACGACGCGCGGGAAGGAGTAATGCCAATTTCAATCAGGTGAATCCGGTGAGCTTTAATGGGCAGAACAACTTCCGACAAAATCAAAATACGAGTTTTAGCGAAAGTGGTACTCGTGAAGCCTCGAAAACCTCCTCGATCGAGACGATCATCCCCGACGATATCAAGGAAGGTTTGGAGATCAAGATCGATGCCGAACTCAACAGTTTTATCGTAAGCGGTCCCAGTGTGAAGGTGGAACGCTTTAAAAACTTCATAAAATACATCGATAAACCCGTGCCGGTGATCCTCATCGAGGTGATGATCCTGGAGGTGAATCGCAGTTCCCTTACCGAGACAGGTGTTTCCTTCGGAATTGGAGATGGCCCCAGGAACACGAGCGGCGAAGTATTTCCCAACACCAATATTTCCCTGGGAGCACGCGATGTAAACAAGATCATTGGCGGGTTCGACGGTTTTGGGTCGCTCAATATTGGCAAGGTGGTGCCCAACTTTTATTTGGACATCAAAGCCATGGAGGCCTCGGGAAACCTGAAGGTACTTTCCACTCCAAAATTAAGTACCATCAATGGTCATAAAGCATTTTTATCCAGTGGTGAAACCACTTATTATGCGGTGACGAGCCAGAATTTCTTTGGTTCGCAGATTCCGCAAACATCCGAAATTCGGAACTATGTTCCGATAGACGCCGAACTGTCCTTGGAGATCCTTCCCTTCGTAGCAGGTGATGGGGAGATCACCTTGGACATTCAGGTGTTGCAATCGGCGTTCAATGGTGAACGCGTAGCCGATGATGCTCCTCCCGGCATTTCCAGCCGGGAGTTCTCATCGGTAGTTAGAATGCGAGATCAGGATGTAGCTGTACTAGGTGGGATCGAAATGGTTAAGAAAGACAACTCGGGGTCTGGTGTCCCGGGACTTAGTAAGGTTCCCGTGCTCAAATGGTTCTTCAGCAAAAGAAGAAAAGAAAATTCCAAGCGCAACCTTACCCTGCTTATCAAACCAACGATCATAGAATAATGCTGTCTGCTCTCAAAACATATTGGTTGTATGGTTCCTCCTTTGCGGCGATGGAATATACCGTTCAAGCCGGTAAAACCGCCGTTTTTGCGACGGTGGCCAAGAAAAGGGGATCGGAGTTTGTAACACCTATATGCTACCATGGAACTTCCATACACGAAGTCGCAACGCAGTTGCCCAAGCACCAACACCTGCATCTCATCATTAATAGTGAGCAGGTCTTGCTAAAAAAGGTGGAACCTATGGCGACCCTGGAAAAATCCGTGGCAAAGGCGTTCCCCGGACTCTCATTAGCCAGTTTCTACTATGAATTGATCGTATCGGGCAGCTACCACTACATCGCCGTTTGTCGACGAGATTTTGTGGACAATCTTCTTGAACAATGCAAGGAGGCAAAGCTGCCTGTTCGGAGCATACGCCTTGCTTTTGGCGGGGTAACCCCGCTGTTGCCGGTGCTACCTAAGGACGAGGTGGTAAGTGCGAGGCGAACGTTTGTCATTACCGAAGGTGGGATACAAGATTTCACTTCCTTTGAAGGGGCGGGACCCACTTTCCGGATCGATGATGTGGAAGTGCCTCATACGCATCTGTTGGCTCTAGCGGGCCTGTTTTCTGATGCGGTTCCAGCCGTTGCCACCAACTTCTCCCAGGAAAATCAAACCCTGGCGACGGCCTACCGGGAACAGAACTTTTTCAGGAAGGGGATGCCGGTGGCCATCGGAATTTTATTATTGGTCTTGTTGGTCAACTTTTTCTTCTACAATTCCTATTTCAGTGAAGAGCAGCAATTGGGCAGTACCGTAGAGGTGCTGCGAAACCAACACGCACAAACCAGCGCCCGTTTAAAGGCTCTTGAGGTGAAGGAACAACGCATCGAGACGATGCTATCCAGCGGGGTGTCCAAAAGCAGCTACTATGTGAACCGAGTGATGGCGAGTGCCCCCGGAACCGTGCAATTGGACGAGTTCAATTATCAACCGCTTGAGAAGAAAATAAAAAAAGAGAAAAAGGTGGAATACGTTACAGGAACTATTGAAGTGCGAGGGGCAAATCGAGAAGGCGCGATCTTATCGGATTGGGTGGAACAGCTGGAGCAGATGCCATGGATCGCCAAGGTGGTGATCGTGCACTACGGAAAAGAGGCGAGAGATCGCCATTCGTTTCATTTAAAAATTAGCATTGATGACTCCCAGAACTAAAAATATCGCCCTCATTGTGGGCTTTGTGCTCATGCTGTGGATATCGTATCAATTCAGTATTTCAAAAACCTTTGTGCTGAAAGATCGTATCGGCCAACTGGAGAAAGAGCGTATCGAAATGACGCAGCTTTCCAAGGCGTCGGGCAGCCTAAAACAAAGAGAACACTATTCCGACTCAGTGCTAAGTGAGCATTTGCAGCTCAATGGATCCGTGCAAAGCAATTTGCTGGACCTGCTCAATGGCCGATCACAGGAACTGGGTTTTTCCATTAGCGATTTCAAAGAGCCGCATTCGTTTATAGACAATGGAATGACCATACAAACCCTGGAGTTTCGGCTACGGGGCCCTTTCGATGCCATTCAAACGTTGCTCTATGAGATCGAACAGCAGTACAATTTCGGCGAGATCCGGAACCTTCATTTTGAGAAGAAAAAAGATTATCGGGCGCGTTCTGAGTATCTGGAATGTACCGTGGTGATCGAAAATCAATTGACGGTAGAAGAGTAGGTTTTCTGCGGAATTAATTCAGCAAAAAAAATAGAAAAGAAGGGCAAGGAATTTCCCCGGGGGATGTCGTATTCCGAAGGTCAATCCTTCTCTAGAATAAAATAACATTACTATAGCCAGAAGACGCTGGTCATAGCACCGTAGCCTTCGAATAGCAACATCGACTTCATCCTCAACCCTTCATTTTCTAACCTAGTGTGCGAAGAATCGAGGTTTCTTACCCGAATAGGTAGTCGAAATTCAGGAATTTTTTGGTTTTTTTCGTTGCCGTCTGATAATGAGGACAGTACCCAACAGCAACCCGGTAACCAAGGCATACGGCCAAATTCGGGTGTCTCCCTCCAAGGTGTCGTTCTCTCCCAACATGATAAACGAGGCCCAGTAATAGGGAGAAGCTTCGGACAGCGAATTGGAGTTGATGTAGCTAAGTTTGGCATTGTGTAATGCTTCCGACTTCTTCTGCCCTTTGTCCAGGTTCTCGTAAAAGAGCTTTGTGATCTCCGAGGTCGAACGATCATCGATACTCCAAAGGGTCGACATCACACTCTGGGCACCGGAATAGAAAAAGCCCCGAGCCAGGCTCATCACACCTTCCCCGACGGCCTGTTCTCCCAGGGTTGTATTACAACCGCTAAGTACAACCAGCGAAGCGTTATTCTGAGTTTGGTACAGATCTTCCAGCATGATCTTTCCATCATAAAAGGCGATCCAGGGGGCAATCGAATCCTGAGCGTTGGCGTGTGTTGCCAGGTGAATGATTCCATAGTCCGGTAACTGGGTCATGAACGAATCCTTGGTGGCCAATTCGTTGTAAAAGGAACTACCGGAGTAGTAATTCTGTAAATTCTCGATCTCCAATGAACTGTAGGTGAGGGTAGGCAGTTCTTTGTTCTCAAAATTCGTAGGGGCCATCCCAAGGAAAGAGTTCTCTGCGAGCACCTGTTTCCGGTTGTTTTCGAGAAACGAGTTCGAGTATAGATAATGGATCTCACTTTCCTGGATGAGGTAGTAGGGTGCGTCGGCCTTCAATGAGAGGGCTTCGAACGGAAGCATTGACAGGTAGTTATCGGCAATGATGGTTGCTTTTTTTCCTTTTATCAGGTTTCGGATCGCTTCCGAAGGAAACAACTCTAGGTACAATTGGTTCGAGGTTTTGTAATAGTTGGTGGCCTCCTCCTCGGTTTTAAATGGTTCTTTTAAAGCTTCGGTGATGGTCCTGGTACGATCCCTCAATTGCTCCAGGGACGGGATCTCTTCCAGGAACATCTGGTTGGGTGTAATGGCCATCACATAGCCATTGTTGGTATTGCTGTATACCCCTTCGCCATCGTCTACCGCCAAATGATAAGAGATCATTACTTCTTCGGGCTCCAGCTTTTTTTGCACGTCTTTCACCGAAAGCACCTTGAAGTTTTTAAGCGGCACATAACTTGGATATAAATTGGAGATACTATCCCAGTAGGTGCTCAAACGTTCCTTTTTTCGGAGGAGTTCTTCGGAAGTGGATACGTTGGTTCCGTTGAGGGCGATCTGCTTCTCCAATTGGAGGATCGAATGCTTTAATTCGCTTTCTCGTTTGTAAATTACCGCCGGAAGATTGAACGATCGATTGGTACGTTGTTTATCGATGGCTTCGGTGAGCAGGATCGCTTTGTTCTTTTCCATAAAAAAGAAGGCGGTTTCCATATCCTGTGCGTAGTAACAAGCCTTCAGGGCCCTTCCATAATGTTTGGTGGCGTCCTTACGCCATTGAAGTTTTGAGCTAAAGGTGTTGACATTTTGCGTATAGATATCAAAAATCTCATCGGTGAGCTTGAAATAAAAGATGGCCTTCTCCATGCTTTCGGTCTTTTCTTCTTTTTCATACTGAAGCAAGTACCCCTCCGCCACCCAAGACATAATGATCCAGAAGTTTCGTTCGGTGCTGTATTTGTTGAGTATTTTTTCTTTTTCTGAATCCGATAGTGCACTAAAGTCTACATTTTCTCCTATGATGAGGTGAAGCGCTTCGATCATGCTGTTGATCCCGGTTTCGAACTCACCCATTTTTACGAGGTTACTCCCCACATTCGATTTGATCACGGCTCGATCGTTCGGGAAGCGTTTTGGGCAGTATCGGTCGGCCTGGCCGAAATATCCGTTTGACTTTTCAAAATTGTGCACATCGAACAGGTTACCCATGTCCATATAAATGTGGGAGATCTTGAGCGAATCTTTCATCTCGAAGGCCACATCTAGCGAACGCTCGAAGGCAGCCAATCCTTTGATGGTGTCTTTGCGCTCCAGGTTAATATTGTAATAAAGTCCCATGGCTCGTTGTATGAGGTACCTTTTGTTAATGTTAAGGTCGTATTCCTCAATTAGGGAGTCGCAAGCGCGAAGGTTGCTGTACAATTTGGTGAGCGTGGCGTCGGTCTTTAAGGCGCGATACGCATCGTTGGAGTTGATATATCCCCGCGCCAACTGATCGTAATTCTCTAGCTCGGTGAGCAACGATTCGCCAAGTTCAAAGTATTCGATCGATCGGTAATAATCTCCAAGGAAGTAATAGTTGCGCCCCAGTTCGATATAAGCCTTACCGGCGGTGAGGTTTTTAGCATCTACCGCCACTGCTTGTTTAAAATAGTGAGCGCTGCGGTTGTAATCGAAGATCTTAAAGGCGAATTGCCCAGCCTTGTAGAGTTGTTTTTGGAGTTTTACGCTATCCCCGGTGTGGTGATCGATATTGAGTTGCAGGTAGGTGAGTGCCTTATCGATCTTTCTTCGTTTGTAGAGCCAATTTGCGTAGCGCCCCGACACGGCTTCCAGGTCCTTCAAATTCCCCTGGTTAAGGTTATCTGCGAGGAGTGAATCGATCTTGACCATTTTCACGCTATCAGAAACCTCAAGTTTTTTGATGGCGTCATACACTTCGCCTTGTCCAAATAACAACGGACTGGTCAACAGAAGAAATAAAAGGACTGGGGAGCGTCTCATAATTTTTCGTTTTTCAATGCTTAGAACTCGCTAATTTACTAAAATGAAAGGCGCGATGCCAAAAGCACCGCGCCTCATGTTTAAATTTGGTAAAGGAGGGGTGCCAGATTAGTCACCGTCCACGTCGACATTGTCGTCTTTACCCATGACCGCTTCCACGTCGGACCCGGGAAATCCACCACCTGGTATATTAAATACCCAAACTTCACGGTTGTTGTCAACTACGTGATAGATGGGAGCCATTCCCATAGACTGGTAAAAGGTTCGTGTGTCGGTTCGGATCTGTTGCCAGTTCATACTTCCCTGGTATTCGGCATCGTTTTTCCAAATAATGGGAACCTGAACAATACCCATTTCTTCATCGAGATCCAACATGACAACTTCTTTGTTGTCTATGCAAACGATCTTCGTATCCGTCTCTGAAGTTGTTACCTCCATATCCAATGTGGAATTGGGGGCGGTGAAACTCCATGTTAGTACCGCCATTAGGGCGATCAATAAGATTCTAGTTTTCATTTTCAAGAACTTTTGAGTTAATAAATTGTTTGTGAGAGTTTTTACGTGAATATTTACAAGAAATTAATCACCATCTACAGAGACAGTATCGTCTTTCCCCATGGCTACCTCTACATCACCTTCCGATCCTTGCGCTGTGGTAAAAGCCCATCGCTCATGATTGTCGTCGATCACATGGATGAAAGGTCCCATCCCCCAGGTAGTCTGGTAATAGGTTCTCGTATTGGTTCGGATCTGCTCGATGTTCCCAAAGCCGGGAAATCTTGCTTCACCTATCCACTCGATGTCGATATTGAAATTCACCATTTCTTCTCCAAGGTTGTAAACAACCACTTCTTCACCATTGAGGCAAACTACTTTGGTTTCCAATTCCGAAACCTCGATGGTAGGAGACACATTTGTTTCCGTAGTAAAACTAAAGGCGATCACGGCCAATAGTACAGTCATTAGCATTTTGATTTTCATTTTCAAGAATTTTTATAGTTGAACAATTTTTTATTTACGCAGTATCTAGTCATCGTCTACAGCCACATCATCGTCTTTGGCCATGGCCGCCTCGACATCACTTCGGTCTCCGGAAAGGAACAACCATACTTCGTGGTTGTTGTCGACCATTTGTGAGAATATAGACTTGTTGTAGTTCGTTTCATAGAACAATCGCACGGCCATACGCACTTGATTGTAGCCTGATAGGCCATGCACGGCGCTTCCGGTCCATTCGATGGCAATGTTCATGCTTTCATCAGCTTCATTGGAGGCAAGGGCTTCCAACGTCGAAAGGTCAAGGGCATTCAATACATCCACAGGAATATCGATTGCGTTTTCTTCTATGGTTTGCTGTTCCGACGTGAAGCCGAAAACAAAGATCGAAACCAATAGAATTAAGGAGATTTTCGTTTTCATATTATAAAATTTAAATTAGGGTATAATAAAGTTGCATCCTAGAGTAGACCGGAAGGATCACCCGGTCCACTCATTTCAAACGGAATACAATTTTTTCTTCGGAATTTTAAAGGACTGTTAGTCGTCGTCTACGTCAACATTGTCGTCTTTGGACATGGCCGATTCTACATCGGCACGCAAGCCTTCGGTAAACATCCAGATCTCGTGGTTGTTATCGATAATGTTGCTCAAAGGAAACTTGTTCCAGTGCGTGTTGTAGTGGTCAAGCACTTGCTGCCGAACGCTCATATAGTTGGGGCGGCCATAAGTGGCGTCACCGGTCCACTCGATCGGGATAAAAAAGTTTGCCTCTTCTCCATCGGAGAATATCGCTTCCAGATCGGCGATGTTGCTAACAGTAATCGTGTTTAATTGAGGAGTGATCTTTCGATCTGTTGCTGTATCATTAACCGTGGTAAAGCTGAAGGTAAGTACAGAAACAAAGAGAATAAGGATTATTCTAGTCTTCATATAAATGGTTTTAAAATGTTACTAATATCTAGAGAAAAAAAACGTCGTTTTCACCCATTGGTTCGACAACGGTGTTTTTCTTACCCACAATTAGTCATTTTTGAGAAGGAATGATGGCTTGTGAGGTGCTAAAATAGTAAAGTTTTCCTTGTGATTACGCTTTTCCCGTAATTCTTCACTCTTCATACATAAAACACGACTTTTAGGTGGTGCCGGCCTTTGGTCGAAAATAAATTAATCCCTAATTTAATATGCCGTATCTTTGGATCGGTTTGAATTGAGGTATATGCTCCCCAGCAGAAAGAATCATCCACAAATAAAAAAGTTACTCGAGGGAGACGAAGACACCATTCGTTTGCTATACGACACCTTATTTCCTAAATTTTCCAGTTTCGTAAAAAAGAACAGCGGTACCTATAGTGACGCCGAGGAGACCTTTCACAATGGGCTTTACCAACTTATTGCCCGAGCGAAGGTGAGCGGGGTTTCGATCTCATCCTCATTCGAAGCATATGTGTTCACCGTTTGCAAGAATCTTTGGTTCAAAGAACTAAATAAAAGGAAAAAAGAGGTAAGAAATGATGGTGTCTTCGAACTAAAGGCTGAAACAGAGGATCAAATTTCCTCCATCATCAATCAAGAACGCTGGGAGCTCTTTGAGGAAAAGATTCAGCTATTAAGTGATAACTGTAGCCAATTATTGAAGGATTATTTCAATAAAGTGCCTTATAGTGAGATCGTGAAAAAATTCTCTTATGCCACTGAAAATACGGCATTTCAACGTATTTTTAAGTGCAAGAAGAAACTCACCGAGCTCATTAAGGAGGATTTACGATTTAAAGCCCTGTTTGGATCATGAACGACGAACTTAGATTACGAATTGAATCTTATTTGGGAGGCGAGATGTCTTCGGAAGAGGTTGTCGCATTCGAACTCGAGATGGAGAACGATCCTCAATTAATGGCCGAAGTACAACTCTCCCGGCAGATCAACCTGCATTTTTCCGAAAGTGAAGATCCGGAAGCTGTTCCCAACAACTCCTATACCCGCGATCTTAGATCGTTTCTCGATAGCGATGAAGCAGCAGAGATTAAAGAAACCCTGAGAAACGTACAATTAGAAAGGCGTGTCCCTCAGCTTCGACGAAAGCGAAGAAGGCTCGTCCTGGTCTCAGTGGCTGCATCAGTGCTATTTTTGGTAAGCGCCATCGGACTCCTATTCCAATCCGAGCCGGGAACCGATAAATTATATGCTCAATATTACAGTACGGCCGATCTTCCGTCGGTGATTCGACGGGATGACAACAGTTCCCTTCTCGAATCGGGCGTGGTGGCCTTTCAAAACGGCGACCTGGCCGACGCCATGGCCTACTTCGAAAATTATGAAGCCTCCACTGAAGAACCCGATGTGGCCGTTTTCCTCTATAAAGGAGCCACCTACATGGAACAGGAACAATTTTTCAAGGCCATCGAAGCCTTCGAAGTAGTGATCGATTCCGGGTCCATTGATGCTTCCAAAGGATTTTGGTTCAAGGCCATGGCCTATCTAAAGGCAGGTGATAAGAACAACGCCATTCACATCCTCGAAGACATCGCCAATCATATTTGGTACTTCAAACACGATCAGGCCAAAGAGCTCTTGGAAAAACTCGATTAATCTTCTTTGGTACCCAGCGATCTCAAGAACTGAGAAGGGTATATTCCATACGCATTGTCAAATTTTTTGGAAAAATTCTCCGCGCTGCGAAAACCAAAATCCCGCGCAATGGCCTCTAGGGTGTATTTTCGGATACTGGTGTCTCGCTGCAACTCCTCATACGCATAAGCCACGCGAAGATCGTTCAGGTAGTTCTTGAACGATTTTTGTTTGCTGTGATTAATGATCTTCGAGAGATAGCTGCTATTAGTGCCCAGCTCCACCGAAAGTGAGATCAGGCTCACTTCCGGGTCCAAATACCCGTGACGTTGTTCAAAACCGTGTAGTCCAAGCAGGACGGCTTCAATAATACTTTTGGAAATATTGATGGGTTTTGGCGCCTCGGGTTTCGAGAAACCCGATTTCCCTGAGCCTCCGGCATGGCTGGTCTCCGACAGTGCTGCATTGCGCTGCCACCTTCGCTTGTGGAAGTTGAGCAGTACAACGGTTATCTCCTTGGCAAATTTTCGAAACAGCCCCCGCCAGGACAGGATGGTTTCCTTGGTACCGGGTTCGATGGACTTCCCGACGTAGGTGAGTGTTTCCCTGTTTTGTGGTACGAATGATAGTTTATCCATAGCGTTAATTTTCAACGAACTTAGACCCGGAAACCCTTATTCCGGGTAATGCCGATAAAAATTTACCTGTGGAAAAACAGTAAATAAATAGGTGTTTATCCGCCTACTTAATAAAATAAATGAATTAAATGGCTGCCTTTTCGGTCTCCATCTCCCGGTCCACTTTCTTAACCAGGCCTTGTAAAACCTTACCCGGACCTACCTCGATGAATTTGTCGGCGCCATCGGCGATCATTTGCTGAACACTCTGTGTCCATTTTACAGGAGCAGTGAGTTGCGCAATCAAATTTTTCTTTATTTCCGAAGCGTCCATAACCGCTTTTGCGTTCACATTTTGATAAATGGGACAGGCAGGAGCTGTAAATTGCGTGTTGTCGATGGCCGCTGCAAGTTGCTCTCGTGCCGGTTCCATCAACGGGCTATGAAAGGCACCACCCACGGGAAGCAACAAGGCTCTTCGGGCTCCGGCTTCTTTCAAGGCTTCGCAAGCCGCATTCACCGCTTCGATCTCACCACTTATCACCAATTGTCCGGGACAATTGTAGTTGGCGGCGACCACGATTCCTTCGGTATTGGCACATACCGATTCGACCACATCATCATCCAGTCCCAGTACGGCGGCCATGGTCGATGGCTGCAGTTCGCATGCCTTTTGCATGGCCTGAGCACGTTGGGAGACCAACTTCAATCCGTCTTCAAAAGCCAGGGTTCTGTTCGCTACTAAGGCCGAAAGCTCTCCAAGGGAGTGACCCGCCACCATGTCTGGTTGGAACGAATCGCCCAGTGCTTCTGCCAATATGGTGGAGTGCAAGAAAATGGCAGGTTGGGTTACCTTGGTTTCCTTTAATTCTTCGGCGGTTCCTTCAAACATGATCTTAGTGATGTCGAAGCCAAGGGCCTCATTGGCATGTGCGAAGCGCTCTTTGGCTTTGTCGCTTGCCTCGTATAGATCAAGTCCCATTCCTGTAAACTGTGCTCCCTGACCGGGAAATACATATGCTTTCATGCAAAGTAGAATTTTAGTTGGTTTTCGGTGACAAAAATAACCTTTTCTAAGAAGTATACCTATCAAGAATGTCCTTTACCCTGGGAAGGTACCCACTACCAAATAGATTTAGGTGTACCAACAAATAATAGAGTTGCCAAAGCGGGACACGTTCCTGCCAATCGGCGGCCAACGGAAAGTGCTCGTGGTACAATGCAAACACCTCAGAAGGGAAACCACCGAAAAGTTGCATCATAGCCAAATCCATTTCCCGCGGTGCAAAGGCAACAGCAGGATCGATAAGCACGGGTGCTCCGATATCGGAGACCAGGTAGTTGCCGCTCCACAGGTCGCCGTGCACCAGGGCGGGTACCTCTTTTGGAATGGTATGATCAATACGAGTGAGGGTGTTGTGAAGCGAGCCCAGTTTAAATCCGCCGTCCACCGCCATTTTTAGTTGGGGTTCCAGTCGCTGGGAGATATAGAATTCTCCGGCATTGGTTCGGTGTTCGTTATGCTGTGGCAGGCTCCCGATGTAGTTATCGTACTTCAGGCCAAAGTTCGGTGCGGTGGTGCGATGTAGCCGTGCCAGTTTTTCGGCAAAGTTGCCCCAGAAATCGGTTGGTTGGTTTCCCTTCGGAATAAATTCCAGGAGCAAGTAGCTGTTTGCTTCATGAATTCCATGAGCCATCACTTCAGGAATACGAAAGCTTTCCGATGAGGCCAACAAACGAAGACCGTTGGCTTCGGCTTCGAACATGCCGGGATAACGACGCGCGATGTTGAGTTTGAGCACAAGTGATTCCGACGAACACTTCAGCAAAAAAACATCATTAATATCGCCTCCTGACAGCGGGGAGGCAGAGACCAGTTTCAGTCCGTGCTTATCAGCTATTTGCTCGATCACCAAATTCATGACCATAGAATCTTAGGCTGTTGCAGAACGTCGCATCCAGGTTTGATAGGTGAACGCATGGGCATGACGCTCGTCCGTACCATGATATTCTTCCTTCACCAATTCCCATTGATCCGTGGGAATCTCAGGAAAAAACGTATCCGAATCGAAAGTACCATGGACTCTGGTGAGCTCGATCTTGTGGGACACGTCCATCCCGATGGCGTAGATCTCGCCACCACCGATGATAAATGGTTGTTCGTCGTCTTTAGCCATCTCCAATGCGTCCTCCATGGAATGGACGACTACTGCACCTTCCGGCTGGTAGTCCCGGTTACGGGTGATCACGATATGGACACGGTTGGGAAGCGGTTTGGGAAACGACTCGAAGGTTTTTCGTCCCATAATGATGTGATGTCCGGTGGTGAGTGTCTTGAACCGTCTAAAATCGTCCGGTAAGTGCCAGACCAAGTCGTTGTCCTTGCCTAATTCGTTTTGCTCGCCGGCGGCGGCTATCATTGTGACCATGCTTCTCCCGGGGGTGGGTGTTGGGAGGGGTCGTTTTTTTTTACCGGGTCGTCGGCGATGTTGATCTCCTGGGCTCGTTCCTCTTTCACGGCAGCTACGGTGACCTCTTTAACGGCCTGTTGCTTCAATTCGGCGATGCGCGCTTCCTGTTTGGCCTTGAGTTTCTCCAGTTGGCGATCCTCCCACTCTTTGCCCATAAACTTGTTGGTAATAAAGACGTTAAAGACATGGATAAGAAACAACAGTGCCCAAATAAGGATGGCCCAGACAAACCAGTCTTTGATGAAGAAGTCTTTGCCAATTCCAAGCACAGGATTGATGATAATGAGCAAAAGTGAACCCGCCAGGAATATCACAAAATGCCGCATCAATCGCTTCTTCTGGTTGATGCGTTTTCGCGCGTATTCGTACTGCTCCCGTTGCTCCGGATCAATTCGATCTTTGGGTTTGTTTTTTGAAAACATCTGAAGTACTTTTAACCTCGTTCACCAATTTGGTAGCGAACCCCGGTATTGTAAAAATACATTTTTTCAACGTTTTACCTCCAAGTTTATGCGAGACTTTAGCCATGAATTTCCGGCCACCAGCGACCATACCTACCTCAATACCGCTTCCTGTGGGTTGCTTTCGAGAACACTTACCACATGGCGACATGACCACGATCAGCGACTTATGGAAGGAGGGAGTATGTTCAGAGACCTGCACAAACAGCATATTCGAGAGATTCGGGCCACGATTGCCCGTTTTTTTTCTACTTCGGAATCCAATGTGGCTTTGGTTCCTAATTTTTCCTTTGGATGGAACACCTTGCTGGATGGGCTACCCAGGGACCGAAAGGTACTGCTACTCAAAGGAGATTATCCCTCGGTGAATTGGCCGGTGGAACACCGAAAATTCAATACTTGTTACGCCGACATCGACGAACATATGGAGCAGCATATTGCCCAGGCGTTGGAGACACATCGTCCTGATATCTTTGCGATAAGCGTGGTGCAGTACATCAGTGGATTAAAAATAGACCTGCAGTATCTAAAGGATTTGAAGGCTCGTTTTCCCGATACGCTTTTTGTGGCCGACGGAACACAATTCCTGGGGACGGAAGTTTTCGATTTTGATGAGAGTCCTTTCGACATCATTGGGGCCAGTACCTACAAGTGGATGCTGGCAGGCTATGGCAACGCCTTTTTTATGATCAAGGATTCGGCCAAACAACGGATTGCACCGATAGCGATAGGTTTTAATTCGGCAGATGCCAAATTTAGCAAGGAGAACGATATTGAGTTTGTAGGGCGTTTAGAACCCGGACATCAGGATACGCTCAATTATGGGAGTATTGCCCAATCCATTC